>JBMFMY010000019.1:0-13078 GCA_049970435.1 Candidatus Methanomethylicaceae archaeon | reverse complement strand
GCGGCGTAATAATAATGCGCTCTTCCATCTTTTAATGTATCCTATACCTGCCTGTATCAAATTATTGGAGGCTATTTTCGATCCAGTTCTATCAGACAAAGAAAACACAGGTTTCTCATCCATGTCATTTGTCACAATACTCCTAAATTAGTTTTTAAACATACAAATCAATTTCTCATGGACGATCATTCTATACTTTTCAGAGTTTCCAAAGCTGTCCTTATGCTCCTCTCGACACTGGCTGCTGTTGTAGTTGTGTCGAGGACCCTCTCCCCTTTACCAAAGATCTTCCCCGTAACGGTCAAAACCGCGGCTGCCCTGTAACCCCTCAGGGACCCTATGGCGAAGATCACAGAGCACTCCATCTCAAAGCTGAGAACTCCTTTCTCGGCCCAGAACCTTGCATCCTCCTCTTCCTCAAGGTAGAAGGTGTCGCTAGTGCAAACCGGACCGATATGATGCCTGCACCCCTCCAATCCCCTGACCAGCAACCTCACCATCTTCCTGTCCGCAACAGTTCTCCCCCCTTTCCTGATGTAGGCTTTGGCCGCTCCGTCAAGAGGCACAGCCCTCGTCGGCACAATAATGTCCCCAATCTGAACATCCTTTCCGATCCCACCCGTGGTCCCCACCCTAATGACGAACTTTGCTCCGAGCGCCGCAAGCTCTTCCATGACGATCGCAGCCGAAGGGGTGCCAATACCAGTTGTAGAGACAGTTATCTCCCTTCCTTTGTACCAGCCAGTGAATGTCAGGAGCCCCCTATTGTCATTCACAAGCCTTGGCTCCTCCAGAAATTCTGCCACTCTCTCTGTCCTTCCTGGGTCCCCGCAGACGATCACCCTTTTCGCTATGTCTCCCTCTTTGCACCTTATGTGGTACATCTCAATCGCCAGCTAGGTTGTCACACTCCCGATTTTTCCATCCCTTAGTGCGAGCCTTATCTCTCTCGAGATCCTCCTCCCCATACTCATCGGCTCGTCGAAGAGCAGGCTGCTGTAAGGAGAACCGTCTATGAATAGGTTAGTTCCGGCCACTATCCTCCCCGAGAACTCAAAGGTGTATATCTTGCCCTCTTCGTCGCATATCATCTCCAGACAGAATGGTCCTATCATTCCTGGCGGGACCAACCTCTTCGCAGCTGCTACGAACCTCTCCCCGGCATCGAAAACGTCCAAGAGCAGGGACTCCCTCAGGACGATCGGCAGATTTCCGACAACTCTGAAAGTCGGTATCAGATCTAGCTCAAGCTGGTCTCTTGCACATATCCTTCCAATCCCGTCAACATTTGTCTCATACCTTCTGTCACACCCAAGAAGTTCCAGCCTATCCATCATGGGCGAGTAAAAGTAATGTGGATATAGGGTCACACCCAGTATGTACTCTTGGATAAAAATATTTTCTTTCTCCTCCTCTCTCAAGAGCCCCCTCCTGACCACCTCTCCCAGTTTCCTATCGAGGTCCTTCTTATCCTTTGCTATGAAGTAGCCCCTTCCGCCCTCCGCCCCCGGTAGCTTCACAATCACAGGTCTGTCTACATCCTCTGCACTCTCAAACTTTTTCGGTATCCTTATCCCTGCCTCCCTGAGGATCCTGTCTTTGAGAGCCCGGTCAAACTCCCACCTGAATATGTACCTGTTGCCGAAGATGAGCGGTCTGAAGCTCTTCTCAAACTCTTTGAGCCTTCCACCAGAGATCAGCGTACCATGCGGCACAAAAATGGCATCTCTCTTGATTAGCTCCTCCTGTATATCCTCCTTCAGCAGGTCCTCGGATCCGCCGATCTCCACAATAACATCAGCGAGCCCATACCTCTTGTACAGCCCCTCCCTTCCCTTTGGGCAGAGGAGTAGGGTTCTGAGCCCCTCCATCTTTGCGCCCTTAAGGATCTGAAGCGCAGAGTGAGATCCTATGGTAGCTATGAAAACCATCAGGTAACCAACTCCTTGAGCCTCCCGGTCTCAGCTCCCTCCCTTATCTCTCTCGCAATCCTCCTACCAACGCTCATAGGAATCCCATACGCATACTTGGTGTAGGGGCTCGTGGTTCCGATGACCGGGCTACCCGGAACCCTAGGTGAAACGTCGAATATCACGATTTCTTGGTCCTTTGTCACCGCTCCTTGTAGCGCGAACGGTCCTATCATGCCTGGTGGATACTCCGTCTTCGTCGCCTCCACAAACCTCTCTCCTATCTCCAGCACCTTCTCCAGCATAGACTCCCTTATGGTCGCACCCATGTGCCCTATCTCGATGTTCTGTAGGACTACTTCTACCTCGAGCTGTTGCCTCGCTGGAAGCGAGACGAAATCGTGGATGTTCGTCTGTAGCCTCCTGTCTATTCCCATGAACTCGACCTCGCCCCTCAAAGGGGAGTAGAAGTAATTAAAGTTGAAGTAAGTGCCCAGGACGAACTCCTCTATAACGGCCCTCTTTACATCCTCCTCACTGATAACCCCCTTCGCTACCCTCTCGTTTACCTTATTCCAGAAGTCCCTCTCGTCGGTTGCCGTGAAGAAAGCCCTCTCAATCTTCCTCTTAGCCTCTTGAACCTTAACTATGACCAGTCTGTCTATCTCCGATGGCGACTTGAACTTCTTGGGTTGCCTTATCCCCGCCTTCTCTAAGAGGTAGTACTGGTTCCTCTCACACCCCCTCTCCTCAGCCCTCAGGATGTACCTGTTCCCAAAGATCGGGACCACAAACTTCCCCTCTATATCATCGTATGGAACGTAGGTTGAAAAAGCTCTATGCGGGACGAAGATTGTGTTGTTCTCCCTCAACCTCCTCTGCACATCCTCTTGGACTATCATCGCAAATCTGTCCAGGACTATGCACTCGTCCACAATCCTCTTGTACTTGAGGTACGGCCTCTCCCTACCTTTCTGGCAGACCACAACCGTTCTGAGCCCCTCATCCTTTGCACCATCTGAAATGTCGAGAGCCGAATGACTACCAAGTGACCCAATGGTAATCCGGCTTGAATCATACTTCTCAACAATGTTCCAGATCTCCTCTCGCGTTATCGTATCGACCACCAAGCCCTCATAACTCTTAAGTGTTTTAAAAGCGTTATTTATTTACGTGGTGTCAATATGAGCTCAAAGTTCTACCACCCCCTCTTCAGGGTATACACATTTCAGTCTCCCACTAGGATCGTCTTTGGGATAAACTCCCTGGACAAACTGCAAGAGGAGCTGAAAAAATTCGAACCAAAGTCCGCCCTCATAGTGAGCGGAAAGAACGTCTGCAGGACCGAGGGTTACGCCAAAGTCTGCAGTACAATCTCATCAGTCTGTTCCACTGTGGAGTTCAACGAGGTCTCCCCTGAGCCCGACAGCTCCACCATATCAAGACTGGCTTCGAGGGTGAGGGAAGTTTCACCATCCGTAGTGGTAGGCATCGGTGGCGGGAGCTCATTAGATATGGCAAAAGCCGCTTCCATCACTGTCGCAAACGAAAAAGACCCCATCTCTTACTTCAAAGGGGAACCTTTGACCAAAAAAGGACCGCCTGTCATCACCGTGCCGACCATCTCTGGCACAGGCTCCGAGGTGACTCCCATATCTGTAGTTGTGGACTCCGGAAAGAAGCTTGCCCTATCACACCCATTCCTATACCCATCCTTAACAGTGGTCGATCCGGTCCTATCAATAACCGCCCCGCCCTACTCCACAGCCTCTGCCGGAATAGATGCCCTCTGCCATGCCATGGAGTCCTTCATGAGCCTGGACTCAACACCCATAACGGAGTCCCTTGCGTTTGAGGCCATGAGTCTATCTGAGGAGTACTTGGAGCGGGCATACTCCAATGGGGAAGACATAGAGGCCAGGAGTGCTTTATCCCTAGCATCGATACTGGCCGGGATGGCATTCATGAACACCGGTCTCTGCCTGGCCCATGGCATAGCCTACACATTTGCCACAAAGTGCAAACTCCCCCACGGGGTCTCCGTAGCATTGGCTGAACCCTATGTTCTGGAGTTCAACGCCCCTGCGATAACAGAGAAGTTAGGCGTAATCGCCGCCGCATTCGGGATAGATACCGAAGGTGCCTCCCCCGCCGAGACCGGAGATGCTGTGGCGATGCGTCTCACAGAGATCATGGATACAATGAACCTTCCCCTCAGTCTGGATGAGCTGGGCATAGAGGAGAAAGAGCTTGAGCCCATGGTCGAGGACCTGATCAAGAACTACTCGAGGTTCATAGTGAAGAACCCCCGGAAGCCCTCAAAGGAAGACTTGATAAAGCTCTACCAGCGGATGTTCGAAGGGTACTGGTGATCGCAAAACCCAAAAATCCTATTTTTCATTTTTCTTTTTTAGACCCATCATTGAAGGAGCGAACTGGATTTGTTGATAACATATGGATCAGCCTCTGAGACTTTGGCAAGGTCTGTTGCCAGAGAGGGTAGCTTCGGCATAGTTGAGAGCTTGAAGCGCTCATTTCCAGATGGTGAACAGTACGTGCGCATCTTGGGAGATCTCTCAGGGAAAGACATAGTTCTTATCCAATCACTCGCCTTCAATCCTGACCCGTTACTTGTGGAGTACTTACTGCTAGCCGACGCTATAAGGAGCGCCAGATGCAGATCTCTGACCGCAGTTATACCTTACTTGGCTTATCTCCGTCAAGACAATCGTTTCAACCCCGGAGAGCCGCTCAGCGCAAAAGTCATAGCATCTGTTATCGAATCCCCGAAGATAGACAGACTCGTCACTGTGGACGCCCACCTCCACCGTTTCAGAAGCCTCTCGGATCTATTCAGCGTCCCCTCGCTTAACCTATCTGCTATGCCATTGTTGGCGGATTATTACTTGAAAAACTTCGGAAACCTGGACACCGTTGTCGTTGGACCGGATATGGAATCCGAACAATGGGCAAAAGTTGTAGCCGCGCACCTCTCATCTCCCTACATCATTCTGGAGAAGAGGAGGCTCGGAGACAGAGAGGTAAGTGTAAAAGGCGAAGTCTCCGTGAAGGGAAAGGTTGCTGTCCTAGTAGATGACATAGTGAGCACAGGCACAACACTTGTCAATGTAACATCAAGGCTGTTGGAAGAAGGTGCAGAGAGAGTAGATGCAATGATCACACATGCCCTCTTACTCGAGGATGCCTACCAAAAGCTTAAAGCGGCTGGACTGGACCACCTTATATCCACCGACACAGTACCAAACCCACATTCCAAAGTTTCGGTGGCGCCTCTGATCTCGAAGGTTCTAAAAAGCCTTCAATGAGTCTCACAATCATAACTTTACGGATCTCACGAGCCTCCTGGCTTGCTGAACCTCCGATAGTCGTCAAGTCAAAATCCTCGCAATCCCAGTTTTCGAATATTTGCATCCTCGATTTTTCACAAAAAGACTTTTTGGCTTGTTATCGCAATATTACGGGTGAGGTTTGAATTTTGCATGCTGAAGAATTAATCAGACTTGCAGACGATATCAGGACCATGCGCATAAGGGGCGCTGCCGAGATAGGCCGTGCTGCCGCGGAAGGGCTTGCCATAGCCGCAATGAGTATAAGGGCCGAATCCCCCCAGGATTACGTTGACAAGCTTGAAGAAGCCTATCAACTCCTCCTAAACACGCGCCCCACTGCGGTCTCCCTGCCCAACGCACTGAGGTACGTGATGTACAGAGTCAGAAACGCCTTCAAGAGGGGAATGGACGTCGACGAACTCAGGGCATTGACCATAAGGGCGGCTGAAGACTTCAAAAAGTCTTCCCAGGAGGCAGTTCGGAGAATAAGCGAGATCGGAGCCAAGAGAATAAGAAATGGCGACCTTATAATGACACACTGCAACAGCTCAGTGGCGATCTCTATACTGAAAGAGGCGAACCGCCAAGGTAAGGACTTCCGCGTCATAGCCACAGAGACACGACCTAGATTCCAAGGAAGACTTACAGCTAAGGCTCTCTCCGAGGCTGGCATCCCAGTAACCTTAATCGTGGACTCTGCAGCGCGGTATTTCATGCCCAAGGTGGACAAGGTGATAGTGGGCGCAGACGTAGTGACAGCCAATGGTGCTGTGGTTAACAAAATAGGAACATCACAGATCGCACTGGCGGCGAAGGAAGCCAGGGTTCGCGTCTTCGTAGGCGCCGAGACCTACAAATTCAGTCCGAGTACCGTACTCGGGGAGCTAGTGGAGATAGAGGAGCGACCACCTGAGGAGGTAATCCCAAAAGAGGAGCTCTCCCAGCTAAAGGGTGTCACAGTCGCAAATCCTGCCTTTGATGTAACCCCGCCAGACTTCATAGACATAATCATAACTGAGAAGGGCATAATACCTCCACAGGCGGCAGTCTTAATACTAATGGAGGAGTTTGGATGGGCGATAGGTGAGGAATTTATTGGAAAGACCTCTGTTGAAGAGGAGGAATAAAATATGAATGATGAGACTACAACCCCGCTATATATGGATGAGATATTCACGACCAGACCTGAAGATATAGATCCCGAGAGATACATCTCCGCAAAGTACTACGTGGAGAGTCCACTTGGTCTCAAGTCCGCCGGAATTGCCATAGCCACTGAGGAGTCGATAGGTACCTGGACCGAGGTCACAACGATCAACGAATGGGTCAGGACAAAACTCCCTGCAAAACTTTACAGAACTGAGGGTGAGGGAGAGTCAGGGTTCGTTTACATTGCCTTCCCACTGGAGCTCTTCGACATCGAGACCAGCGGAATAGCAAACATTCTGAGTATGGTTGCTGGCAACCTCTTTGGACTATCCGCCTTGAAGAACGTCCGCCTAGTGGATCTGGAGTTCCCAAAGTCTGTAGTCCAGCATTACCGCGGACCTGAGTTCGGGATAGAGGGCGTGAGGCGTCTTGTGGGGACACACTCTTCTCCAAGGCCGCACCTCGGCACGATCGTAAAGCCAAAGGTAGGTCTGAACCCTGAGCAGACGGCAAAGGTCGCCTATGAGGCTGCTGTTGGGGGCGTAGACTTCATTAAAGACGATGAGACGCTTGTGAACCAATCCTTCTGCCCGCTGGAGGCGCGAGTTTCCAAGGTAATGGAGGCTCTCGACAAGGCAAAATCCGAGACCGGCAAGAACGTCCTCTTTGCAGTGAACGTCACAGGCTCTCCTGACAAAATGGTGAAATTGGCCGAGACCGCCATAGATAACGGCGCTAACACCTTGATGCTAGACATAATAATACTTGGACTACCTACTGTGGAGTGGTTCCTGTCGAACTACACCTTTGGAGTACCAATACACATGCATAGGGCCATGCATGCCGCTTTCACTAGGAATCCAAAACATGGGATCTCGATGCTCGTCATAGCAAAGATTGCCCGAATGCTGGGAGGAGACCAGCTCCACACAGGTACTGGGGCTGGAAAGATGGGCACCGTCGAAGAGAGAAGGCAAGAGCTCAAGGCTATTGTGGACTCGTTGCGGAGCGAATGGTTTGGACTTAAGAGTGTTTTCCCCGTGGCCTCTGGGGGCATCCACCCTGGGCTTGTACCAGCAAACTTTGCTACGCTAGGGTTAGACTGTGTGATAAACGCTGGGGGCGGAATCCACGGACACCCGCTCGGGACTAGGGCTGGAGCCGCAGCCATGCGCCAGGCCATCGATGCTTGTGTGAACGGGATCCCACTGGAGGAGTACGCAAAGAACCACAAAGAACTGGAAATCGCCCTTAAACACTGGGGTGGAAAGACTCTTGGGGAGGACTGAAAGCCCACAGATTTTTTAACACTTAGTGATAACTTAATGGTAATGGTAGTGGTGTTGCAATGCCTGTACTCAAAGCAAAAGTAATCGACATCACGACCGGCGAGAAGAGTGTAGTACTCAATGAGCGGGATGCCAAGAGCCTGATGTTGAGGATACACGACAGGGTTCGTCTGAGCAAAAGCGGGGCGAGCATACTCGCCAAGATCGATATATCAGACACAACGATATGCCGAATAGAGGTCTCAAGGGGTCTTGTCTGCCAGGGCGAGATCGGAATCTACAGGGATCTCCTAGAAGAGTTCCCAGTTTCAGACGGAGACGAGATCGAGGTCTCTCCTGCTCCGACTCCCCCCTCAGTAGAGTTCATTCGTAAGAAGATGAGAGGGCAGCACCTCAGCAAGGGCGAGATATCCCAGATAGTTAAGGACACAGTAACGCACTCCCTTAGCCAACTCGAGATAGCTGCCTTTCTCATGGCAGAAGAATATGTTGGTATGGACATGGATGAAATCGAGAGCCTCACACGTGCTATGGTAGAGACCGGCAACACATTAGACTTTGGGGAGCCGGTAGTCGACAAGCACTCGATTGGCGGCGTCCCAGGCAACAAGGTGACCCTCCTGATAGTTCCAATAGTCGCAGCCGCTGGCCTAAAAATACCAAAGACCAGCAGCAGGGCAATAACGAGTCCATCTGGGACCGCGGACACCATGGAGGTGCTGGCCCCAGTTGAGTTCTCGGTAAATGAGCTTAGGAGGCTACTCCAGAAGACTGGAGGCTATATAGCTTGGGGCGGGAGCTTGAATATCGCTCCAGCCGATGACCTATTCATAAGGGTTGAGCACCCACTTTCAATAGACCCTCGCCCTCAGATGCTGGCATCAATTATGGCAAAGAAGTTGGCAGTCGGTGTTTCGACCCTTGTCTTGGATATACCAACCGGAAAAGGTGCAAAAGTGGAGAACTTCGAGGATGCTAGGAAGCTTTCCAACGAGTTCATAGAGTTGGGGAGCCGCCTCGGTATTAGGGTCAGGTGCGGCATTACTTACGGCGGTCAACCAGTGGGTCACACCGTAGGACCAGCACTCGAGGCAAAGGAGGCGCTCGAGACGCTCATGGGCAATGGTCCAAACAGTCTCATCGAGAAATCGACCGCACTCTCTGGGATCCTCTTTGAGATGACGGGGCTGGCTCCTAAGGGAAGGGGTCAGGACATGGCAAAGGACATCCTGCGGAGCGGTAAAGCGTACCAAAAGTTCCGCGAAATAATAGAGAACCAGGGCGGAAATCCGAATATTAAGCCTGAAGAGATCCCCCTGGGCGACAAGAGATACATACTCGCAGCCCCAACAGACGGTTACGTGAGCAGCATAAACAACTCCGCCATAAACGCAATCGCCAGAGCTGCTGGCGCACCGCTCGACAAGGGTGCAGGTGTAAAGCTCTACGCGAAGATGGGCTACGCAGTAAAGAAGGGCGATCCTGTCGTAGAGATCTACGCCGAGAGGGAATCAAAGCTCAAAGAGGCTTTGGGCGTGGCTTCCAGAAACCCGCCGTTCATGATAGAGGGTATGTTGCTCGAGGAAGTTCCAGGATTTTAGCATTTTCCAAATCTCAAGCAAAATCACTCCGTCTTTTTTTTTAATTTCACTTAATTTGTTTCGGGGAAATAGTTAGCCCGCCCCTTTAGAGGTCAGAACTGACTGCACATCCTTGAGATCCCGGTACCGAGAAGGGATAAATACTTTCTAAACATAATGGATGAGGGGCGCACTCTATTTGCCCTACTGCTCTGTGGGGTCTAGGCGATGGTTGAAGTAGAAGACGGTGCTAACAAAAAATCCAGGAAACCCCTCCTGAGGAAGACCATGCGTCTCAGAAGGGAGCGAAGCAAGCAGAAACCTAACTTGGAGACCCCAACAGTGGCAGAGGCAGAAGCGAAGAAGATGAGGGCAGTCAACCCTGCCCAGTACTACAGGCAGAACTTGGGGCAGCTCGGCTTCGGCGACCCAGAACATGCCCTGGTGCAAACCATAAAGGAGCTTGTGGACAACTCGCTAGACGCCGCTGAGGCCATGGGCGTTCTACCAGACGTTACAGTTGTGCTCGCGGCAACCGAGAAGGAGTACGAGCTGATGACAAACAAAATCAAGGATGGCGGCATGAGGAAGTTTCCCATATTCAAAATTCGTGTCGATGACAACGGTTGCGGCGTCTTGCGGAGTAAGGTAGCCAAAGCCTTTGGGAAGGTTCTCTATGGCTCAAAGTTCTTCTCCTTCAAGCAATCAAGGGGCCAGCAGGGTCTTGGAGTCCATGCCGCAATAATATACGCACAGCTAACCTCTCTCGAGCCTGCCATCATAACTACCAAGACCGAGACCGACGAGATGGCCTACCGAGTGGCGCTAAAGATAGACACCGAGAAGAACAAGCCTGTGGTGATCTCCGCAGAGGAGGTCCCATTTGACAGACCTCACGGCACTAGAGTCGAGTTGATGGTCGCTGGGGAATTCACAAAGAAGGTTGAATCCTTCATAAAGGAACTCTCTCTAGCCAACCCTCACGCAGAATTGAAATTTATACTTAAGCTAAATATTGATGGTGAGGAGAAGGTAATTTATTACCCTAGGGCCACAAACACTCTTCCGCCCCAGCCCAAGGAGATCAAACCTCACATACTTTCAATGGAACCAGGCGCTCTTCTCGAGATGATATCCAATGACAGGTGCTGCAAAAATGCAAAACAATTTTTGGTTAGACACTTCGTGAGGATCTCCGACCTTAAAGCCACACAGTTGCTCAATGTTGCAAAGATCTCCCCAGATCTGCCCCCTAAGGAAATAAACGTAGAAGCCCTCTTCAAGGCGGCCAAGGATGTTGACATAATGCGCCCTCCCCTCGATGTTCTGAGCCCAATTGGGGAGGAGGCATTGAAGCAGTCATTGAGAAGGCTCTACCCAGATGCCGAGTTTATAGAGGCGACTTCCAGGGAGCCATGGTCATACAGGGGCATACCCTTTCAAGTTGAGGTCGCAGTGGCATACGGCGGTGCCTCTGTTATAAACGACTGTGAGACCGTGAGACCTGGAGTCTTCAAGGCCAAAGTCATAAGGCTTGGCAATAAGTGTCCTCTGATCTACGACTCCAAAGATTGTCTGCTTTACAAGACCGTAAAGGAGATAAACTGGCGCAACTACAAGCTCCCACAGGAGGATGGTACACTCCCGCTCGCCCCGATGATCTTGGTTGTTTCGCTCATATCCACAAAGGTTCCCTACACAGTCCCTGGAAAGTTTGCTGTTGCTTACCATGAAGAGATACACGAGCAATTGAGGCTTGCACTTCAGGAACTTGGCAGAATGATCCATTCTTATGTGACCCACAGGCAGAGGCAAGAGCATGAGCGCCACAGACAAAGCATATTTCAGATCTACGCAAAGGAGATCTCGCGAGACCTTGCGTTGCTTACGGGCGCCAGCGCCGAAGAGATCTTCAACAAGCTTATGGAAACAGTAAAGACTAAGCCAAGGAGCCTCGATAAGAAGGAACTCCCGCAGCCCGAGGCGCCCAAGGTTAAAACGACCACGGCCCAGAGCATAGTTGCCAAGCTACCGTCCAAAGACAAGAAGAAGTCTATGGAGAAATCCCAGCACACTCTGGACGCTTTCATCAGGTGATAGTATGGGCAAGAACCGCATCGTTAAAGAAAGACCGCTCGAGTCATTTGACGATGCCGAGAGAAAGCTCAAACAGATATTTGTTAAGCTTGTGGAGGATCTGCAAGACTCAAGACCTCCTGTACTAAGGATACCTCTGAGAACAGCCTCAAACACTGTATACGACAAGAAGCGGGGCATAATCACACTTGGAGAGCGTGTAGGTGAGCGTAAATTCAATGACATAAGCGGTGTTAGGTCCTTCATGCAGACATGTTTGCTGGCCAGGGCTATCTATGAGGCTCTCAAAAACAACGACCATCCAACGATCAGAGATCTCTACTACTACACTCTGCACACTATAGAAGGCACAGAGATCGAGACGTTCAATGACCAGGATGAGTCAAATTCAATCTTTCAGGACATCGAAGTAATGACTGGACTCCTAAGAGAGCAGATGGGCATAGTTGCGGAGTCCAGAGGTGCAATGGTGGGCAACATTCTCCTTGAGTCCAAAGGAAACAGGATCGACTGCACCAAGTTTGGAATAGGTGCCTTCAACATCCCATCCCTCTGCGACCAGATCAGGATCTTAGAGGTCAATGCCGATTACGTCTTAGTTGTGGAGAAGGACGCCATATTCCAAAGGCTCAATGACTACGAGTTCTGGCGAAAAAATAATTGCATTCTCATCACAGGGAAGGGTCAGGCTGACAGGGCTACCAGGCGCATGGTTAAGCGCCTCAACGAGGAGTGGGATCTGCCAGTATACGTCCTGACAGATGCTGACCCCTTCGGGTGGTACATTTACTCCACCTACCGTGCAGGCAGCATCTCCCTTTCATATGAGTCCTTCAGACTTGCCTGCCCACAGGCAAAATTTCTGGGAATGACGATGACGGACATAGAGCGATACGAGATCCCGAAGGACCATCTCATAAAGGCTAACGATATCGATATAAAGAGGGCAAAGGAGCTACTGGTCAGGGATCCTGTGACGAAACTCCCCCGCTATCCATGGTTCTACGAGTCAAAAAAATGGCGCCAGGAAATAAATATCTTCTTGGAGAAGAAGGTGAAAGCAGAGATAGAGGCAAAGTCATCTAAGGGCTTCAGGTTCCTCTCTGACGTGTACCTCCCGGAGAAGATAAACAGTAGAGATTGGATTACCTGAGGGGCGTCGTCTAGAATTATGCCACACTTAATCGAATCTGGGGAAGGTCGATTTAGGGTTTATCTGGATCTGATTGAGGCAGGATCAGATCTTGTCTTATACATCGGTGGAGGGGATAGTCCGCACGTGGGATCGATCTCCATATGCACAAGGGAAGGAGAACCTATCACCCTCTCCCTGCCCGGTCATAAGGATTATCTTGTTTCTCACACGGCGGCCCAGATCATATTCAAAGAGTCAGCAAGAAAGACCGTGGTTATTTCGGGCATTCATGTGGAAAAAGCCTCAAAGAAGGATATAGCAATACTCCTAAAAAATGCAGACGACTGCATCCAGAAATTCAAGATGCAACTGAAGGAAAAACCTCTTTGACGCTCAATGGACTCGGTCAAAGCTGAGTTTTAACTTTATCGGCGGGAAGTCCCCTTCCGAAAGGGAGGGGATGAGAGCCAAAAATTAATCTCTTCTTGCTGCAAATTTTCACGGATGCATGGATCCTAAAGCGCCTGTGCGCCGGTGGTATGAGGCCTGACGGCTGGGCCTCCGTAAC
>JBMFMY010000018.1:0-13153 GCA_049970435.1 Candidatus Methanomethylicaceae archaeon | reverse complement strand
AGTTTGGTGGTTACAGCGCCAGAAGGAGAAAGCAGAAATCATATAGGTGATCTTCTTGATTATCCCAGTTCGCTGTTTCACATGCGGCAAAGTTATTGGTGACAAATGGGAGGAATTTAAAAAGGCAACTAGTAGCGGTAAGAACCCTGCTGAGGTTTTGGATTCTTTAGGGATAAAGAGGTACTGCTGTCGCAGGATGTTCCTCTCTCACATAGACCTTGTGGACGAGGTCCTACAATTCCACGTTCATAAGAAGGAAGAAGTAAAAATATAAAGAGGTCACACAAAATCAAATCGTCGTATCAACAGGTGTTAACCGATGGCCACACTCGAAACAGCTGATCTGCTAATACCCTTGGAGGTTTACCTAGCCGCAGGTATACACATAGGAACTCATGTAAAGACTAATGACATGCGCCCTTTCATTTACCGGGTTAGACCTGATGGATTATATGTACTAGATGTTAGAAAGACTGACGAGAGGATAAGGATAGCATCAAAGTTCATCTCGCGCTTCAGAGGTGAAAAGGTCTACGCGGTCTCCGCGAGACAGTATGGTTTCAAGCCAGTGGAAAAATTCGCCTCTTTGATAGGTGGCAGAGCTCTGACTGGCAGGTTCATACCTGGGACCTTCACAAATCCCAAACTCCCCACATACGTTGAGCCGGAACTCTTGGTCGTGGCTGACCCAAGGGCAGACTGGCAAGCGATATTAGAATCAGCAGAAGTTGGTATACCTGTTGTTGGCTTCTGTGACACAGACAACAGATCTCAGCTCATAGATCTCGTCATTCCAATAAACAACAAGGGGAGAAAATCTTTAGCGCTGGCTTACTGGCTCCTCACGAGGCAGGTCCTCAGGGAGCGCGGTGAGTTATCGCCAACTGCAGAACTACCCGCCACTATAGAAGATTTCGAATCCAAAGTACTCGTTGCTGAGGAGGAGTACGGAGGGTACGATGTTGAAGGATAGGCGCCCTTCAGTAGCTGGATCTTTTTACGAAGGCTCTCCAGAAGCCATAAGAGATCAGATGATTTGGTGTTTTCTCCACAGGGTAGGTCCAGGAGCTCTCCCTGGAGGCACAGAATCTAATGAGAGGCGCTCCGTGGCGCTGGTCTCTCCTCATGCTGGGTACATCTATTCCGGTCCGGTGGCTGCCCATGGCTACTACACGCTCTCCAAAGAGCCTACCCCTGAAGTTGTTGTCATCCTCGGTCCAAACCATACAGGCATGGGCGCTGGAATATCTGTTTGGGGTGAAGGTGCATGGATAACACCCCTCGGAAAGATATCTGTAGATGAAGCTCTAGCCAAAAACCTGGCAAACATGGGAGTCGTGGAGATCGATAAAGAGGCACACCTGTACGAGCATTCCATAGAGGTCCAGCTCCCATTCTTACAGTTCATATATCCACAAAAGGAATTCAAGATACTCCCCATCTGCATGATGCTCCAAGACTACATGACCTCTTTGGAACTTGGCAATGCCTTAGCAGAGGCTCTTCTTGGAAGATCTTCGCTTATAGTGGCAAGCACGGACTTCTCTCACTATGTTCCATATTCAGAAGCCTACAAAAGAGACTCCTTAGCTGGCGAGTGCATAATAAAAATGGATGCCAAAGCTTTAGGTGAGACTGTTATCAGGGAGAACATAAGCATGTGCGGTCCAGGACCTGTAATGACCGCTATAGTTGCTGCGAAAAAACTGGGCGCGACCAAATGCAAAAAGCTCTGCTACGCAACCTCAGGAGACACGTGCGGCTCAAGAGAGGAAGTTGTCGGTTACGGCTCCTACATTATGACAAAATAGGAGAATACAGAACTCAAATTCAGAGATCGACACAAAAATTAATTTCCTTCCTTTAAGAAAGGAGTATCATGAAAAACTTGAAGTTGGTCGTGCCGTACCCATTACCCCTACTCGGAGAGTCCCTAATAGAGGTTGGAAACCCTGTCTTAATCTCAACGATCAATTTCTTTACCAAGGTAGATGTGACTTTCAGAGAATCCTCAGAAGTTCGTGTTCCGTTAACCTTGCTATCCCTCAAAAGATTAATCGAGGACTACCTTATTTCGATAAACAAACGTTTAGTATTTTATGTCAACCCTCCAGATCAGGACTACCTCACACTCGCATCTGTACTTTACGTAATAGGGCCGTACTCCTTAGAGGATTACGCCCCAAACTTCCTCAGCAAGCTTAGTGGAAGGCCCCTCATGATAATGATCAGGGCTCTAGCAGCTCTGTCGGGTGGGTTCGTTGTCTGCAGGAAGGGAGAGGGTTTGGTTTCTCTGAATGGTAGCCCCGAGGCCTCAGTCCTTCTCAACACCAAAAAATGTACCAAATCATCAAGTGGGGCGCTCAAGAGATTTTGCGAGTCCTTCCCAGATCTCTCCCAGCCACTCTGGCACACCTTAGGACACATTGTAATCGAAGGTAGCAGGGCCATAAGAGAGAACGACGCCAAAAAACTTGGCTCTCTTATGACCGTTGAATCCTCCATAAGCTGTGCGATTGGTCTGATTAAGCCCAAAGACTTGGCTAGACTCTCCCGCATAAAGTCTGCCTATGGAGCGAAGATCGTCTCTTTTGGAGACTTCAGGGGAGATCTTATATTGTCGCCAAGTGAAACCTCACCGTGGGATAATTACCAGAAATTCACTTTTACTACAGAGGGAGTGAACGAAGTTGACCAAGGTTGATTATGTGATAAAACTCGGAGGTAGCGCCATAACTAAGAAGCATCAGCCCTTTACTCCAAACATAGACGTTATAGAAAACGTATCCTCAGAGATCTCCATGATCCGTCCCCGCCCCTCTTTGATCTTGGTGTATGGCGGAGGATCTTTCGGGCACCCTGTCGCTCGCAAATACGTCCAAGGCAGTATTATAACCGACATAATGGGCGTCGCAGAGATCCACTCTGCCATGCTCTCTCTAACCAAGATCCTCGCCGATCACCTGCTCCAGCGTGGAATCCCTGCGATCACAATCAACTCTTCGGCGACATTCGTTCTCAACGGTCAAGATATCCAAGAAGCCTTCTTAGCTCCACTTGAACTCTCTCTGGAACGTGGTCTAATACCTCTCATAGGAGGTGATGTGGCACTCAACTTATCATCAGGATTTCGCATACTCTCAGGGGACAGGATAGCCTCTTACCTCGCTAAATATTTCAACGCTCGAGTTTTGGCATTTGGGACTGACGTGGACGGTGTAATTCTCGAGGGAAGAGCAGTCCAGAGAATCAACGTCCAAGATATTGGAAAAATCCTGGATCAAATCCGGAACACTCATGAGGATGTTACAGGTGGCATGATTGGGAAACTTTTGGAGATCTCGCGCTACATTTCAGAGGGTGGAAAGTCCGCCATAATATTTAATATCACCCGTCCCGGTCAACTTACTAGACTCCTACTAGGTGAGGAGGTTTCAGGCACAAATTTTGAGAGTTGATTATTTTGATATCAGACAGGAAGCTATCTCACCTCTTAATATGCCGTGAGATGGACGTCTCCTATAGAAAAAGCACACACTTTGAAGATGTGGAACTTGTACACTGTGCCCTTCCTGAGCTAAACCTGGAAGATATCGATCTACATACAAGGATTTTCGGGAAGGAGCTCTCGGCACCCATTATAATCTCATCAATGACTGGAGGTCACCCAGAAACCAAAAAGATTAATGAGCACCTCGCCAGGGCAGCAAGCAAGCTTGGGATAGGATTATGTGTGGGCAGCCAGCGTGCAGCACTCGAAGATCCTAGCCTCCGGGACACTTTCCAAATAGTCCGCGAAGTATCAAATGATCTGCTTGTTATTGCCAACATCGGGGTAGCTCAATTGACTTCCTCAAAAGGAAAAGAGTATGCACAAGAAGCAGTCTCTATGTTGGATGCCGATGCCCTAGCGGTTCACTTGAACCCTCTACAAGAACTTGTTCAACCTGGTGGGGATCTCAGATTCAAGGGGGTCACAGAAGCCATCTCAGAGATCGCAAAGTCTCTGGGAAAGCCCTTGATCGTGAAAGAGACCGGATGTGGAATCTCCAGGGAGGTTGCTCAGCAACTTATAATGGCTGGAGCATCAGCAATAGATGTAGCCGGTTCAGGTGGCACCAGCTGGGCTGCTGTTGAGTATTACAACTCAAAGCAGAGAGGGGACACCTCAAAGTCTGAGATAGCCGAGACCTTCTGGGACTGGGGTATACCCACTGCAATGAGCCTATGCGAGGTCTTGTCTCTCAAGCCCAAGCTGATAGTGATCTCGTCTGGAGGGATCCAGAACGGTCTCCAAGTAGCCAAGTCCATCGCTTTGGGAGCGGATCTTGCCGGTCTCGCAAGAGCCTTGCTTCCTTCTGCCTTCTCCAGCACCGAAGCGGTAGTCGCACGCCTGAACCGCGTTATCTCAGAACTCAAAACAACTCTAATGCTGGTGGGTTGCCGAAATACAGATCAGCTAAAGCATGTACCTATAGTCATAAAAGGTGGCCTCTTAAACTGGATCACTCAAAGAGGTCTGAGGGTGAGAGCTTGATAGAGGATAAGATCAGGCATGTCACCTCCCTCATAGACCCCATAGTGAAAAGTTGTTTGGAAGGTAGGGACACACTGTACAGAGCTGCCTTTTACCTCCCGGCTCAGGGTGGGAAAAGGATGCGCGCCTACTTAGTCCTAAAATCATGCGAACTGGTAGGAGGAGATATAGAAGCAGCACTACCTGCTGCTGCCGCCATAGAGATCCTCCACAACTTCACACTGATACACGATGATATCATGGATCACGACCTTCTTAGAAGAGGGGTGCCCACAGTCCACACACTCTGGGGGGTGCCGATGGGTATACTTGCAGGCGATCTTTTGTTTGCAAAGGCTTTCAACACTCTTCTCTCGGCAAAGGTGAGTTCTGATCGACTGAAAAAAGCTGCTGAGATAATGTCTGAGTCTGCCGTCCGCCTTTCCGAAGGTCAAAGCATGGATATGGAATTCGAGTCCAGACTTGATGTCTCTGAGGAGGAGTACCTTTTGATGATTAGCAAAAAAACCGCCTCTCTGTTCCAGGCAAGTGCAGAGATCGGCGCCATTATAGGCGGTGGCGATCCCACAACTATCTCCATGCTTGGGGAGTACGGTCTGAACTTGGGTATAGGCTTCCAGATATTCGATGACTGCTTGGGTCTGACCTCCAAGGAAGAAATTCTTGGTAAGTCAATTGGAAATGACATAAGGGAGGGAAAGAAGACCCTTATCGTGATCAAATCCCTAAATTCGCCACTGAGGGATAAAATGCTAGCCCTACTTGGGAGGAAGGACTCTTCTAATGAAGATCTCGCTGCTTTGGTGGAAGAACTGCGATACCATGGGATAGACACATATGTTTTAAAAAAAGCAAACTCGCACATAGAGCTCGCTCTCAAGGCACTGTCATCCTTCCCCGAATCCTCCACAAAAGAAGACCTCGTCGAATTGGCAAAATATTCCATATCCAGACCAAAATAGAGGGAAACACCAAAATAGAGGGGAACTCCATGAACGCCGAAGATCTGCGAAGTGTACTTAGGAAATACGCTATCCTCAACGCCCTGAAATATGACGGTAAGGCTGACGTTAAAGCCGTGGTCGGAAAGGCTCTATCCGAGAATCCTGACCTGAGGAAAATGGCTCAAGAAGTATTTCGGATTGCAGCTGATGTGGTCGCCGAGATAAACGCGATGCCCTTGCAGAATCAGAGATCTCTGGCAGAATCGCTTGGTTTGTCATTGGTGAAAGAAAAGCCAAAGAAGGAGGAGCATTTACTCCCGCCCCTCCCGAATGCACACAAGTACCCTAGGGTTCATGTCCGGTTCGCACCGAACCCCGACTCAGTAATACATTTGGGCAACACTCGGGCAGCTCTACTCAGCGACGAATACGCCAAGATGTACCGAGGAATATTCACTCTCCGTTTTGAGGACACCTCTCCATCTGTAAAACCCCCTGTGCCCGAGGCATATGAAGTAATTCGTGAGGACCTAATATGGCTTGGTGTGCATTGGGATGAGGAATACATACAGTCTGAGCGGCTCCCAATTTATTACGAATATGCAGAGAAGTTACTCGCCATGGGTGGAGCCTATGTCTGCACATGCCGTCCAGATCAGTTTCGGGAGATGATTCTTGCTAAAAGACCTTGCCCATGCAGAGATCTGCCACCTGAGACACACCTTAAGCGATGGGAAGGAATGCTAGACGGCAAAATAAAAAGGGGAGCTGCAGTCCTTCGCGTAAAAACCGATCTGGAGCATCCCAATCCTGCTATCAGGGACTGGCCTGCCATGCGAATAGACACGAAACCACATCCCCTCCAAGGTCGAAAGTATAGGGTATGGCCACTTTACAACTTTGCATGTGGAATAGACGATCACCTTATGGGAATCACCCACATACTCCGTGGCAAAGAGCACGAAGTCAACATGCAAAGGCAACTATACCTTTACAGATCCTTTGGCTGGGAATACCCTGAAGCCATACACTATGGGCGCCTAAAGATAGAGGGCGCGGTTCTCAGCAAATCCAAGATACGCCAAGGCATAGAGGCTGGGATCTACAAGGATTGGAGCGACCCAAGGCTTGGCACCATAGCCGCCCTCCGTAAAAGAGGCTTCCTGCCAGAGACAATAAGGCGTTTGATCCTGGAAGTTGGCGTCAAACCCTCCGAAGCCCTGATTAGCTGGGACAACTTAGAGGCCATAAACAGGAAGTTGCTGGACCCAGTGACAAAACGTTTTGTCTTCCTCCCAAACCCCGCCCCAATAGAGGTCATAGATTTGCCGAAAGAATTTCAGGCACACATACCGCTCCATCCAGACCACCCTGAGTGGGGATACATCACCTATAAGATCACCCCACCCTCAAGCACAATAATTGTATCTTCAAAGGACCTATCTGCATTCAAGCAAGGCTCCTTATTTCGCCTCATGAACCTATTCAACGTCAAAATGATTGAGTCCACAAAATGCACCTTCTTCAGCGAGAGCGTAGCAGATGTAAAGTCGATGAGAGTGCCCATTATTCAGTGGTTGCCCCGAGGCTCAGGAACGCCTCTTTCTGTTGTTATGCCAGATGCCAGCACCATAGATGGTTTGGTTGATACAAACATTCTCAAGGAGCCCCTACCTGGAACTTTCCAGTTCTACAGATTTGGATTTGTTAAGGTTTATAGAGAAGAATCTAACTTAATCGGTTTTTACACACACGATTGATTCCAATCTGACCAAAAAGCTCATAAACACCCTCCCTTTTCTCTTAATTGCAAATGAACGATGAAGAAAAACTGAGGGATTAAAAATGTCAACAAAACCAATATTCGTGAGGTTTGACGTGCCTCCAGAGGTAATGGAGCGCGCCTATGAATGTGTAAAACTTGCCGCAGAGGGCGGCAACATAAGGAAGGGTGCTAACGAGTCCACGAAAGCTGTAGAGAGAGGTTTGGCGAAACTGCTCGTTATCGCAATGGACGTAGACCCACCAGAGATCGTGGCCCATCTGCCGCTCTTGGCAGATGAAAAGAAGATTCCATACGTATATGTGGACTCCAAGAGCAAACTAGGACAATCTGCAGGTATAGACGTCTCGACATCTGCGGTCGCCGTGGTAGACCCAGGAAAAGGTAAACCTCTGATGGAAGAGGTAATATCGCGAGTCTCAGCCATAAGGCTGAAGGGCGCTCCTGAAGCAGAAGTAAAGCCAAAAGAGGCTCCTGAAAAGGAGAAGCCAAAAGAGGAAGCCCCAAAAGAGGAAAAGCCCAAGGAGAAGCCCAAGAAGAAGGCTGCAAAGAAGGCAGAGGCTGAGAAGCCCGCCGAATAAAACTCTTTTTTTGGAGGTTAAAATATGAGTAGCGAATCTGGTGAGGCATACCCTGCAGAAGTGATCCAAATAGTTGGCAGGACTGGTGTTACTGGCGAAGTCATACAGGTCAGAGTCCGCGTCTTAGAAGGCAAGGATAAGGGGCGCATCCTCACCAGAAACGTGAAGGGTCCCGTGAGAGTTGGGGACGTTCTCATGCTGAGAGAGACCGAGCGCGAAGCTAAGAAACTCATACCGCGCTGAGCAATAAAAGTTTATAAATTCATATCCTTTAGAGTGAAGGGGGCAACACATAATGGTCAGAATATTCAAATGCTCCTTCTGCAATCAAGAGATCGAGCCTGGGACTGGTTTAATGTACATAAAAAATGATGGCACGATCCTAAGGTTCTGCTCAAGTAAGTGCAGAAAGAATATGCTGAAATTGAAGAGGGTATCCAGACAACTCAAGTGGGCTTCTAAGGTGCCAGCTAAATGATCGAGAAGACATTTGTGATGATAAAGCCTGATGCAGTGGTTCGTGGGCTTATAGGGGAAGTTATCTCTAGACTTGAGCGCAAAGGTCTAAAGATAGTTGGAATGCGAATGATAAGAATGTCCGAGGAGGAGGCTTCTTCTCTTTATTCTGTACACAAGGGCAAACCATTCTATGATGACCTCATCCGTTTCATCAGATCAGCACCTGTGGTTGTAATGGCAATAGAAGGCGAGAGCGCGGTATCCGTTGTTCGCAGACTCATTGGACCAACAGACTCAAAGGAAGCCCCACCGGGGACAGTCAGAGGGGACCTCTCCTGTTCGAAGAGCATGAATGTGATCCACGCATCAGACTCATTGGACAATGCACAGAGAGAGTTGTCCATATTCTTTAAAGACTCAGATCTCCTTAGATATTCTCGTCTCGACGAGAACTGCGTCCGATAAACCGACTTTACTTTTTAATTTTAATTTTATTTTAATTTTCCATTTTCACAACACGTCTCTAAGGATAATTCAAGGTTGATCTTTGGCAAAGTGTATAAGCCACGAAGTTTTTTAAATCTCGGGTGATTCAATGCCTCTCAGGCAACCTATTGTCACAGTCTTAGGTCATGTTGATGTCGGCAAGACTCTGCTTTTAGATAAGATTAGAGGGACCGCTGTAATGGCGCGCGAGGTTGGGGCCATGACTGCCTGATCATTTTGGCGGTGGTAAACCCAGCACATCGGCGCCAGCTTCCTACCTATGGATGTTATTGTGAAGTATTGCAGCTCAATCGTGAAGGGCTTTGAGTCGAAGACGCAGTTGCCTGGAATATTGATTATAGATACTCCAGGCCATGAAGTGTTCTCAAACTTGAGAGTGAGGGGCGGTTCGGTCTCCGACATTTCTATCCTCGTCATAGACATACTGAAGGGGATCGAACGTCAGACTGAGGAGTGTATCGAGATCCTCAGATCTAGGAAGACTCCCTTCGTTGTAGCCGCGAACAAAATTGACAGGATTGAAGGCTGGAAATCATACCCGAATAAACCCTTCTTGGAGTCCTACAAACTCCAAGAGCCTTACGTGAGAGAAAGGGTCGACGATATGATCTACAGGATCGTTGGCGGCCTCGCTAGGTTTGGTTTCTCATCGGACCGATTTGACATGATACGCGACTTCACTAGGTCCGTCGCGATAGTTCCCACAAGCGCCGTCACAGGAGAAGGAATCCCTGAACTCCTTGCCCTTCTCTGCGGGCTGGTTCAGCAGTATATGGCGCGCCGCCTATCAACAACCGATGGTCCAGGTAAAGGGGTAGTGCTTGAGACAAAAGAAGATCCTGGTCTCGGCACGACCATCGATGTAATACTTTACGAGGGAATTTTACAGAAAGGCGACAGAATAGTAGTGGGAGGGTTCGACGGCCCCATCGTTACCAAAGTTAGAATACTCCTACTGCCCAAGCCTCTAAACGAGATTCGCGACCCAGAGGACAAGTTCCTGTCAGTGGATAGAGTCGTGGCAGCAGCTGGTGTAAAAGTTGTAGCGACCGGTCTGGAAGGCGCGGTTGGGGGTGCCCCCATCATTGTTGCTAATGACGATCAGTCCTTGGAACTTGCCAAGAAAAAGATAGGGGAGGAGATGTCTGAGCTGAGGTTCTCAACAGACTCTGATGGCATCGTAGTAAAAGCTGACACGCTGGGTTCTCTTGAGGCACTCGTTAAATTTCTGAGGGACTCGGGGATCCCTGTTCGCATCTCAGACATTGGTCCCATCGGGAAAAGGGAAGTAGTGGAGGCTACCATTGTCAAGAGAAGGAGACCTGAACTTGCTGCAATAGTAGGGTTCAACATAAAGGTTACGCCTGAGGCTGAACAGGAATCTAGAGATCGCGGAATCCCGATTTTTACAAGCAACGTAATATACCACATAGTCGACGATTTCAAGGCTTGGTCCGCCAAGACTTTGGAAGAGATGCGGACAAAGGAGTTTAGCCAAATAACTCTGCCTGGAGAAGTCAGGATCATACCTGGCTGTGTCTTCAGAAAGAGCTCCCCGCCGATATTTGGCGTTGAAGTTCTCGCCGGCACAATTAAGCCAGGCTACCCTTTGATGAAGGAGAATGGTGAGGTTTTGGGAGAGATAATGCAGATACAAGACCGTGGCAAGACATTAGACCTCGCAAAGAAGGGCGACAAAGTTGCCATCTCAGTTAAGGGCAACTTCATGGTAGGCCGTCAAGTCAAGGAGGGCGAAAACCTTCTGGTCTCTGTAAGTGACAATGATATATTCCTCTTGAAGGAAAAGTTCAGCGACAGAATTTCCAAAGATGAGCTCGATCTGCTTGACAAAATAATGAAGATTCGTTGGAGGGACTCGCCTCTCAGCAATACTTGAAGTGCGAAAGGGTTATAAACATTATCGCACTTCGAACTCTCTTAACAAAGAAACCTACGGTGATAATAATTGGTAGAGTTCAAGCTGGTGATCTCAAACCCGGAAGATGGTAAGTCTAAAGCAGTTACCGTCACCGAAGCCCAAGCGCAATCTTTTGTGGGCCTCAGAGTTGGTGACTCTGTAAGCGGTGAGGCTTTTGGCTTTCCAGGGAAAGAGTTGGTAATCACTGGTGGCAGCGACAAGAGCGGCATTCCCATGCGACCAGATGTCCCAGGTGGAGGTAAAAAGTATGTACTATTGTCAGGCCCTCCTGGCTATCATCCCAAAAAGAAGGGTCAAAGGGAGAGGAGGCTCGTCAGGGGAAACGTCATAACAGAGGATATAGTCCAGATAAATTTGGTGGTCAAGGGAGTGGAGAAGAAGGGTGAGTGAGGAAAAGCAGCCCGAGTGCAACATAGGCTTGACTGGACACGTAGACCACGGAAAGACCACGCTTGTGGCTGCACTTAGTGGTGTCTGGGCTGCTCATCACAGTGAGGAGCTCAAAAGGGGCATAACAATAAAATTGGGTTACGCCGACACTACATTTAGAAAGTGCCCTAAGTGCCCATCTCCTGAATGTTACACGACCAAAAAGATCTGCCCAATCCATAACATCGAAACGATCTTTCTGAGGAAAGTTTCTTTTGTTGATGCACCAGGTCACGAGAGTCTGATGGCAACAATGCTCTCAGGCGCTGCTTTGATGGATGGCGCAATATTAGTGATATCTGCTGCAGAGGAATGCCCACAACCGCAGACACGCGAACATCTTGTCGCCCTGGAGATCATAGGCGTTAAGGATATCGTTATAGTTCAAAACAAGATTGATGCAGTAGATAAACAGAAGGCTCTTGAGAATTACAAGCAGATCTTGGCTTTCACGAAAGGCACAATCGCTGAAGGCGCACCCATTATTCCGGTATCATCTCTCCACGGAGCTAACATTGATTATCTGATCCAGACTCTTGAAGAAAAGATCAAGACACCTGTAAGAGATCCTACCAAACCTGCGAGGATGTATGTTGCAAGATCTTTCGATATCAACAAACCTGGCACCCTTCCTAAGGATCTTAAGGGTGGCGTGTTGGGCGGGTCTCTCATACAGGGGCGACTCAGGGTTGGAGATGAGCTTGAGATACGCCCAGGTATAAAGGTAGAGCAGGGCGGAAAGACCTTCTACGAGCCGATATACACCTACATCTCTAGCCTAATGTCTGGCAACACAGCGATGCAAGAAGTAGGTCCTGGTGGACTCATAGGAGTCGGAACTTACCTCGACCCATCAATTACAAAGGCTGATAACCTTGTGGGGAGCGTCGCTGGAAAACCTGGGACGCTGCCACTCGCGCGCCAAGAACTCCAGCTCAAGGTCTCTTTACTCGAGCGTGTAGTTGGAACAAAAGAGATGCAGAAAGTTGAACACCTAAAGGCGAGAGAGACCCTCATGCTTGTTGTAGGCTCAGCCGTCACTGTGGGGGTAGTGAACGCTGCATACAAGGACGATGCCCAGCTGATCCTAAAACGTCCTGTGTGTATTGAACGGGGCATGCGCGTGGCGTTGAGTAGGATGTTGGCAGGAAGGTGGCGGCTGATAGGTTATGGATATGTGCAGTAGAACTGCCACAAAAGAAACGGTCCCCGTCCTTTTAGACACAAATATACTCTTATACTCCGTCTCCGAGCCTTTTGAGATCAAGAGCCAGATAGAAAAAATTGGCTTCAAAAAAATCGTTATAACAGAAGGGGTGAAACGTGAACTTGAAAGAATTGCCAACAGTGGTAGGACTAAGGAAAAGAAATTCGCAAAGCTTTCTCTGGAGATCGCAAACAGATTTGAAGTTCTGCCTGATCCCCTAATTGGAGGGACCGTAGACGATCAGCTTCTTTACCTCTCAAAGAATTATGGCTACATAGTTGCAACATCAGATGCATTGTTGAGGAAGCGCCTGAGAAAGGAGGGCCTCCCCGTGATATTCATAAAAAACAAAAGGCTGATAGCCGAATCCAGCGTCGTAAGTAGGATTAACCCTAAAACTAGCACCTTTTAACGTGTATGGGCGAGGTGCTTTTTCCTGTTCACGCCCCTACCTATCGAAACTTTAAATCAATTGGCAGGGTCTTTATACAAGTGGGTGCCCAGAAAACCCAGAGCTTTCTGGGATGAATGGGCAAGTCTTAAATAGCATCCTTTTAAAACTTTGGATGTTCCATTGCAGAAGGACGTTCAGATATGCGTCACAGGAAGGGTCTTCCAAATAGTAAGTTTTAGCCTCAAACAGGACCCTCAACGAGTACTTCAGGCTTGTGAGGTGGTATCTTAGCTTTACATCAAAAAACTTTCTACACGAGAACGGATACGAGAAAGCTAAAGAGCTATTCAATCTAAATACTGCCCTAATCCAG
>JBMFMY010000017.1:0-13580 GCA_049970435.1 Candidatus Methanomethylicaceae archaeon | reverse complement strand
ATGGCCTAACCTACAAGAGACCTAAACGCATGCATCAATATAGCCCATGCGTCAACGGGACGCGTGGGATGGAGGAGGTGTGAGCCCCTCAAACCAGCATCTGGAGGCGCAAAGCCCCAGGCGAACGCTGGAAGCTCCCGGCTTTAGCCGAGGAGAGGCCCACTCCAAGTCATAATCCGTATTCTCTATATAGGGGTAATTCAGGTGCAAATATTTCCGACCTGCATATCACCTCTCTCAGATCTTTCCTTCTGCATCCTTCTTGCAAAACAATTTGGCAGTACTTTGGAAATTAAACCATTACAATGTTGGATGTTAACCACCTTGAGAATAGCGGTTCTTTTGGCGATAGTCCTAATAGTAATTTGTGTGGCTGGAATTTACATTTACTCGACTCTTCAAAAGGAAGCCTTGGAGAGAGCATCACATCCAAATTAAACCTTTAGAAGATAGTCTTCCTTCGCTTCACTATCAAAACGTCACATGGGGCGTTCTTGACAACATATTCTGCCGTGCTCGAGACCAACCTCCTTTTTATCCCCTCCTCTCCCAAACTCCCCAAAACAATAAGGTCGGCATTCAGTCTTATAGCAGCCTTAACAATTGCGCTCCCTGGGCTATCTTCCACAATCCTCCAATCGAACTCCAGCCCCGCCGACCTTACTATTTCTTCTGCCCTTTTGATTAGGCTCTGCCCCTCTCTTATCAAGATCTCATCATGACGAGGCACCGGATGAACACATGCTACCCTCGAGTGGTATATCTTGGCTATATTTATTGCCTCGAGAAGCGCCTGTTCGCTCACAGTGGAAGAGTCGAATAGTACCAAGATCTGTCGTATCAAGCTCCCGCCTCTCTATCTAACTTTGATCAAAAAATACTTAATATATTAATCTCAGTATCAGAGTATCCACCAGTCTGAACTTAACCATTAATGTTGAGACCGGCAAAACCTCCAGGTGTGACAAATGGACCCACTCCAGCTCAAGGTCCTCGCGGTATTTTTGTTAGTCTACATGTTAATAGTCGTTCGAAGGATCGGGAGGCTAAAGTTTGAGGTCTGGACTGCCATGCTCATTGGGGCTGTCGCCCTGCTCGCTTCAGGGGCGCTCACTCTGGAGGCAGCCTTTCAGGCCATCAACATGGAGGTCATTCTCTTCCTCTTCGGGATGTTTCTTCTCACCGAGATCATGGCGCAGGTGGGTCTCCTTCAGTACATAACAGTTCACCTGATAAGGACCGCCAGGACTCCCTCCAGACTCCTCCTCATCGTAATATTTTTCGTCGGATTAGCCTCCGCATTCTTCGTCAACGATGCTGTGGTTCTCTTCACTACCCCCATAGTTCTCGCTGCGTGTAGCATCGCAAAGGTCAGGAAGACCCCTTACCTCCTTGGAGTTGCCCTCTCTTCAAACATCGGCAGTGCGCTAACACCAATCGGAAACCCCCAGAACGTGCTCATAAAGATGGAATCAGGACTTGGGTTCTTTTACTTCTTGGAGAGGATGGCAATGCCCGTTGGAGTTGGTCTTCTCACGGAATATGTGATCCTGAGAACCTTTTATAGAAAGGATCTGAAAAGATTCGCAGGAGATATCTACGAAGTTCGCCAAGAGATCCCAAGCAGGCAGTCCTCTCTAGCCATGGGCGCAATAGCAGTAGCTACACTCTTCTGTTTCATGCTCTCAGATTACATAGGCTGGTCCATTTCGCTTGTGGCAGTTGTAGGGGCAACCATCGCCCTACTTATAAGCCCTGACAGGAGAGAAGCTCTGAGGCGGATTGACTGGGGTAGCCTAGTCTTCTTCGCATCGATGTTCATAGTGATGGACTCTGTCAGCAAAAGCGGTCTTTTGGTTTCAGTTATACAGCCCTTCCAAGGAACCTTGCTCTCCGGAGGCACGCAGTCGCTGGTATCCATATTCTCGATCAGTTTGATACTTAGTCAAATAACCTCGAACGTACCCTTCGTTGCCATAATGATACCGATCTTCAAGGGAGGTGCTGCGTCTCAAGGCGAGTGGCTGGCCCTAGCGGCGGGTAGCACCCTCGCAGGAAACCTGACCCTTCTGGGCGCCGCGGCGAACATCATCGTCCTTGAGGTTGCAGAGAGCAGAGGCGAGACTTTTTCATTCTGGGAATTCATGAGGGCTGGTTTACCTACAACTCTCATCACATCCGCGATCTGCCTCGCCTTCCTTTCTCTATTCTGAAACTTTCTTCCGATAGAAAATCGAAATAAAAACCGGTTTTCACCCACCTTTATCCCGCCACATCTCGTTTGTGGAAAATCATTATAAAAAAGTGAGCTTGGGCAAACCGATACGAGCAATCCGATAGAGATTTAAACGAAGCCCTTAAAATAGCCCATTGGGTATCGGATTTTATGATAACCTTGGCGCCCTTTACTTCCACAATAATAGATGATCTTCCTCAAAAACACTCGCCAAAAACTCGATCGCAAAAACTGCGACTACGAAATTTATGGCTACGCCTCCCACAATCACAAGTCTGCCCTAAGACTTTGCCATTCACACTGGGCGCTTTACTTAGAACGGCGCCCTCAAAAAACATAAAATTAAGGAGGCTCAATTTTGGTATCGAATTCTGGTTATAAGGGCAGGGCATTGGATCTCATAACAAAGTATGGGATAAACGTCGGGGACAGGATCTTGGTGAAGAGTCGGGGCTCTTCATTTGTCGGGATACTAATGCCAAGATCAGAGCTCGACGACGATGCCCACATAGTTTTAAAGCTGGATGATGGCTACAACTTGGGGATCTCCATAGATTCCATCCAGATCGAAAAGATACCTCAGGAGGAAATCCCTCCACCACAACCAAAGGTAGTAAAGTCCAGACACGGGCTTCCACGGGTATCCATCATCAGCACTGGTGGTACTATAGCCAGCAGGGTTGATTACAGGACTGGTGCTGTGAGCCCTGCCCTTTCAGCTGAGGATCTTTACCAGTCCGTCCCTGAGCTCGGCGACTTTGCGGACATCAAGACCGAGATACTCTTCAGCCTGCTCAGCGAGAACATAATACCAGAGAACTGGACGGCTATGGCAAAGAGCATAGAGAGGCACATCAAGGAGGGGGCAGAGGGGGTTGTGGTCACGCACGGGACTGACACCATGGGATACACCGCAGCTGCCCTCTCCTTTGCCCTGAGGAACCTCCCCGTTCCAGTTATACTGGTTGGATCTCAGAGATCCTCAGACAGACCCTCCTCGGATGCCTACCTAAACCTTAAGGGGGCGGTCCTTGCCGCCACCAAAGCCCCCTTCGCCGAGGTTGGAGTCCTGATGCACTCTACGTCCTCAGACGACGAGCTCGTCATACACCGCGGGACCAAGGTTAGGAAGATGCACACTAGCCGGAGGGATGCCTTCGTATCCATAAACTCCCTCCCACTCGCGAAGGTCGTTGATGGGAAGATCGAAGTCTACGGCACATACAGGGAGAGAGGAGGGGAACTCGAGCTGAGGCCTGATTTCGATGAGGATGTGGTCCTGATAAAGTCATTCCCAGGGATCCCCACAGACATCTTCGACCCCATAATCCACCGGGGCTTCCACGGCATAGTTTTGGAGGGTACTGGGCTGGGTCACGTGCCTGAGAGGATCTTCCCTGCGATAAAGAGGGCCATACAGAGCGGTATCGCGGTTGTTATGACCTCGCAGTGCCTCTACGGGCGGGTCAACATGAATGTCTACAGCACCGGCAGGGAGCTCCTGTCCATGGGTGTTATACCGGGCGAGGATATGCTCCCCGAGACCGCACTGGTCAAGCTGATGTGGGTGCTGGCACAGACAAGAGACCCCGAGGAGGTGCGCAGGCTTTTCCTAACCAACATAGCTGGAGAACTTTCTGAAAGGAGCGAGTATTCTACGGGGTGGCACCCATGAGTGGCAACCTAGGTTTGAAGGTTGGCATAGAGATCCACCAGCAACTCGACACCTCAGAGAAGCTCTTTTGCGGCTGCCCAACAATCATTAGGGATGATGAGCCACACTTCACGGTGGTGAGGCGCCTTAAGCCCACAACCAGCGAACTCGGCGAGGTTGACAGGGCGGCTCTCTTCGAGTCAGAGAAGGGCAAAGTCTTTCACTACCAAGGGTACAGGGACTCTACCTGCCTGGTGGAGCTGGATGAGGAGCCCCCACACGCACTCAACCGGGAGGCTGTGTCCGTCGCCCTCACCGTGGCTATGCTCTTGAACATGAAACCCGTCGACGAGATCCACGTCATGAGGAAGATAGTCATCGACGGCTCTAACACAACAGGTTTCCAGAGGACCGCCAAGATCGCACTCGACGGCTGGCTGGAGGACGACGGGCAGAGGATCTCAATACAGTCGCTCTGCCTCGAAGAGGACGCGGCCAGGAAGATCTCTGAGACTTCAGATCACGTTGTGTACAGGCTGGACAGGCTTGGGATACCGCTGGTGGAGATATCAACTGGTCCAGACATCCACAGCGGCGAACAGGCCCGACGCGTTGCCCTCAGGATAGGTAGGATCCTTAAGGCAACTGGAAGGATAAAGAGGGGTCTTGGCACTATCCGGCAGGACCTAAACATATCAATCGAGGGCGGAGCAAGGGTCGAGATTAAGGGAGTTCAAGAGCTGGGGCTCATCCCTACCGTCGTGGATTACGAGGCTATGCGCCAGAGAAACCTCCTGGAGATAAGGGATGAGCTGAAAAGGAGGGGCGCTCCCGCCCCCAGAGCTGAGGTTGTGGACGTAACTGACGTATTCTCTTCCACAGATAGCAAGCTGGTGAGGAAGGCTTTGCAGTCCGGTGGCAAAGTGATGGCAATCGCCCTTATCGGCTTCGGCGGAATCTTGAGGAAGGAGATTCAGCCTGGTAGGAGGTTCGGCACAGAGCTCTCCGATCACGCCAAGGTTTACGGGGGTTTGGGCGGCATCTTTCACACAGATGAACTGCCAGCCTTCGGAATAACTGAGGTCGAGGTAAAATCTATCATGGATAGGCTTGGCGTCGGCAACAGCGACTGCGTGGTTATGGTGGCTGGCAATGAAGAGGCATGCAAAAGCGCCCTGAATGCTGTGGCAAGGCGGGCTGCGGTGGCACTCGAGGGCGTCCCTCCGGAGGCTAGGGCTGCCAACCCAGACGGCACAACCCGCTTCATGAGACCGATGCCAGGATCTGCCAGGATGTACCCGGAGACGGATGTCCCATCCATGGTCATAACAAGGGAGATGCTCGACGAGATCGCCTCTAACCTCCCGGAGCTACTGGAAAAGAAGATAGAGCGCTTCACCAGGGAATTCGGTCTTAGTCTCGACCTAGCCTCTCTCATAGTCGACTCCCCCTACTCTGCCACATTCGAGGACTTGGTGAGAAACCATGGCTTGACACCCTCGTTTGTCGCAGCCACCTTCGAATACACCTTCAAGATGCTCAAGCGCGAGGGGATCGATGTGGGCCTTCTCGACAGAGAGGCTGTCAAGGAAGTCCTCGTCAGGGTGCACCGCGGAGAGTTCGCCAAGGAGGCTGTTCCAGAGATCCTCCGCTGGCTTGCCAACAACAAGGGCAAGAGTGTAAGCGAAGCCGTGTCAGCTCTTTCGCTCTCCCCCGTGGATATCGAATCGGTCAAGAGGTCTGTGAGCGAAGTTGTCAGTAAAAACATGGAGATCGTTAAAAGGGAGGGTGAGCGCTCAGTTGGTCGCCTCATGGGCGACCTCATGAAGATCTACAGGGGAAAAGTTGACGGCAAAATCATACACGACCTCCTTTCCGAGGAGGTTAGAAGAGTTCTGCAGAGAATACAAAAATGATCTGATCTAATCTGTCCCATAATCGTGCTCATCGTGCGTCCCTACGAGCCTTCCGTCATCGGACTCTGAGCCGATTTCGACCATTAAAATGCAAGATCTTTGGCATTCTGGCTCCGAGACTATTCATTGTTGCAAATGTGGTTCTCAAACCACTTCATTTCGATAAAGATGCCTCTAAAGATAACTTTTTTACTAAACGCCGCAGAATAATTTCTGTCTGGTGTTTATGCTTGTGCGGGATCTTCGGTTGCCTTTGTGAGGGGGCGCCCAGCGTCTTACTCGATGGTCTAAAAAGGCTTGAATATAGAGGGTACGACTCCGTAGGAATAGCCCTCATAAATGGGAGAGAGCTCCTCGTCGAAAAAGATAAAGGAAAGATCGACGAATTTATATCAGGTCTAGATGAGGCTAGACTGAAAGGGGAGATTGGGGTAGGCCATACAAGGTGGGCAACTCATGGAGCTCCTTCTAAAGAGAACGCCCACCCTCATCTAGACTGTTCCAAGAGAATCGCTGTCGTCCACAACGGTGTTCTGGAGAACTTCATCCAGCTTAAGGAAGAGCTGACACAGAAAGGGCACAAGTTCTTCTCTAAGACCGACAGCGAGGTGATCCCGCACCTCATAGAAGATTACATGAAGCGTGGTCTGACACTCAAGGATGCTCTGGTAAAATCGGTGGAGAGCATCAAGGGATCCATGGCAGTAGCCGTGATCAGCACTGTTGAGCCAGACAAGATCTTCTGCTACAGGAGAGAAAGCCCCCTCATCGTTGGAATCAGCGAGAAAGGCGTGTTCTGCGCCTCAGACATACCCGCAATCCTCCCTTACACCCGGCGGGTCATGGTGGTGCCTGAGGACAGGCTGGTCGTACTGGAGAGGAACGCAGTCCATATGGAGGACCTCACGGGCAAGCGACAACAGACAGAGTTCACCGAGGTGACTTGGAATCTGGAGCTCGCCGAGAAAGGTGGTCATCCTCACTTCATGATCAAGGAGATCTTCGAACAGCCAAGGGCTATAAGAGACACATTGAAGATCCCGACAATCTTCCTTGAGAGGGCCGCGAGGCTCCTGACCGGGCGTATTTACCTGACTGGTTCGGGCACATCCTACCACGCATGCCTATCCGCATCATATACGGCCTCGGAGATCATTGGTGTGGAAATGAGGCCCCTGATATCGTCAGAGTTCGCCGACGCCCTCTCTTCCCTGAACGGGTCGACCCTGATAGCAGTGTCGCAGTCTGGCGAGACAGCCGACACACTCAATGCCGTTAAACACGCAAAGTCCAAGGGCGCAAAGATAGTAGGAATCACCAACACGCTCGGATCATCGATAACCACGCTTTCGGATGCATACATATGCACCCTGAGTGGACCAGAGATAGGGGTAGCCGCCACCAAGACCTTTCTGACCCAGCTGGTGGCGCTCGACCTTCTGTCGCTCCATCTGGGATTGATAACTGGCAGGCTAAGCGAAGCTGAGCACTCTACTCTTACCCAACATCTCTACTCCCTCCCGAAGTTGGTGGAGCAGATCCTCAGTAAGTCTGACAAGATGAAGGATCTAGCACTGAAATACTCAACGAAAAACAACGCCTTCTTCCTTGGCAGGGGTGCCAACGTTGCCACGGCGTTGGAGGGCGCTTTAAAACTCAAGGAGATAAGCTATATTCACGCGGAGGGTTACCCCGCTGGAGAATCAAAACACGGTCCCATATCTCTAGTCGAGCCAGAGTTCCTCTGCGTCTTCATCGCTCCCCGTGACAGGACTAGGGAAAAGATAATAGGCAACATAATGGAAATGAAAGCCAGAGGTGCAGAGATATTCTCTATCATAACAGAGGGAGATGAGGAGCTAAAGGAGATATCCGACGAGTACTTTGAAGTCCCTGTGGCACATGAAATGCTCTATCCCATACTGTGCACAGTTCCGCTTCAGCTTTTTGCATACTGCTCTGCCACTTGCAGGGGGTTAGATCCGGACAAGCCCCGTAACTTGGCAAAATCCGTAACAGTCCTGTGAGGCCCAATAAATGGTGGACTATGAGGAGCGGGTCAGATCTTCTATCAAACGCGCAGTTGCACTTTTTGAGGAGATAAATCTTCCTGACGGTCATTGGGATGTCTCTGCCTACAAGAAAGCCCTCCTCTGCAGAATGGAACTTCAGTACTCAATAGCCTTACTGAAGCTCGCCACAGGCTTCGATCCTCAGAGGGCTGTCAGGTCAAGCACAGATCCCAACACGATACTTCAAACCCTCAAACACATTCTCAAAGAGCCGCTCTCTGAGAGGACCCTTGAAGGGCTCTACCAGGCGGATCTCTTCCTGGGAAGGAGGATCCTGCAGATTCGGCGGACCCTCAAAGCCCACCCAAAGTAACCCGAGCCCTACCTACTTCACTTCTGACCTTCTGTCTATGACATCCAGAGTGGACGGTCCGGTCCCGATTATTGTTACTGGAACCTTGAGTTTCTCCTCGATCTCCTCCACGAAGTTCTTAGCACCCTCGGGAAGCGCATCGTAATCCCTCACACCCTTACACTCCGGATACAAAGCATCAAGCTTCGTAAGTGCTATCTGGGTCGCCGAGTTGATCCTGATCGCCCTCTCGGCAAGTCCGTAGTTGAAGGGGGCAGCCCTCCTCTTCCTGCCTGTCACCGAGGCTATCTCCATCCAACCTCTCCTCTTTGCCTCCTCTTCAGGCAACTCTCCCTCGAGGGGTCCACCGCCAACCCTTGTGACGTAGGACTTGAAGACAACTATGACCTCGTCCACATCCTTTGGACCAACACCCACCTCACTGCAAACCCCAGATGCTGAAACGTCCCTACTCGTCACATATGGATAAGTCCCATGGTAAAGTGATAGATAGAGCCCCTGCGTCCCCTCTACGAGGACTCTTCCTCCCCTTTCTATACAGTCGTGCACCTCTGAGCAGACATCTGTTATGAACGGTCTAAGTTCCCCGAAATCTCTCGCGAGCTTCAAAAGCCTGAGTATTCTGTCTACCATCGCCGTTCCAACACCTGAACCCGTTGAACCCACAACCTTCATCAAAAATTCGTCCTCCCTCTCCTTTCTTATGTGCTCAGGCGTTATGATCCCGCTGTTGGCATCGACACCTATCCTCCCTGAGGTCTTTGTGACCTCCACCTCCTTCATGAAGGTTTCGATGCTGTAGAGGGCCCCTGCGCTTACAAGCAACCTTGTCCTTGGATTGACAAAGGCACAGGGGACTATCCTCAGCTTCAGCTCCTTCCCCTCGTGAACCAGCGTGTGCCCTGCGTTTATTGAACCCGTCCTTACAGCTATATCGTAATAATCCGAATAACCAAGGTAGGCGGCTATCTTTCCTCTGGGGGGTGGCCGCTAATGCGATCCACCTTTCCCCTCGTCCCCGAAGAAGCCGCCGACCAAAACAGTCACTCCCATATAATCACCCTGAAGAGAGGTGAGTTTAAATATCCAATATAAACCTTCTTTTTTGGTGTATACGCCCTTTTAATAACCTCGGAGTAGATAGTGACTTGCAGATATTTGGGATAAAGTTGCCTGTCATAAAGCCTGGCGACGATCTCGTTTCTCTGACTATAGAGTCCTCTAAAAGATCTGGAACCCCCATCCTCGAAAAGGACATTCTCGTCTACTCTGCGAAGGTGGTTGGAGTCTCGCAGGGGCGCCTTATCGAGCTCTCGAAGGTCAGCCCATCAGAGAGGGCAAGGGCGCTCGCAAGCCTTTACAATCTTGACCCATCCTTTGTAGAGGTTGTGCTCAGAGAATCTGATGTGGTACTCGGAGGGGTGGAGTACGCCCTGCTGACCATTAAGAGGAACGTCATAATTGCCAACGGCGGCGTGGATCAGTCAAACGCGCCCCCTGGGTATGTGGCACTTTGGCCAGAGGATCCACAAAAGTCTGCGGAGGACCTCAGAAGGCTATTTAAGGAAAATGGTTTTGATGTTGGGATACTCATAACAGACAGCAGGACATTGCCCATGAGGATGGGGAACAGCTCTGTAGCGCTCGGTGTTTCTGGCTTCAGACCTATTGAGGACCTCAGAGGACGGAAGGATCTGTACGGTCGCCCGATGAGGATAAAGCGCCTGGCGGTGGCCGACAACATAGCATCGGCTGCCCAGCTCGTGATGGGCGAGACTTCAGAACAGATACCTGTTGCCGTCGTGAGGGGACTTCCTGTACAGTATGGTGAGGGCTTCAAGATAGACGAGGCTGTCATACCCATCGACGAATGCCTAATAATGCACACTATTGCAAAGAAAATCGGTCCTCATGGTCGAGGTTAAATCTATTTTACTGGATCCAATATAATTCCACAGAAACATTTAATTATACTATTTAAACCATAAAAATAGTATTAGGGGGCTTAAATTTGTCTTATGACCTTGACGAATTGGACAGGATGATTCTCAACCAACTCCAGGCAAATGCAAGGACTCCCTTCTCAAAGATAGCTAAGGAGGCAGGGGTAAGTGAAGCAACGGTCTTCCTAAGGGTGAGGCGCCTCCAGCAGATGGGGGTTATCAAGGCTTTTAGGGCAATAGTCTCCCCTCCCCACGTTGGCAGAAGCCTCTCTGCTTTCATACTCGTCAAGGCAGACCCTCGTAAATACGCCGAGGTCCTCAAGGTCGTTAAGAACCTCAACGAGGTGACTGAGGCCTACGACGTCACTGGACCGTACTATCTGATCTTGAGAGTGGATGTTGCAGACAAGGAGTCCCTAGCAAAAGTAATAGACCTCATCGGATCGGTCGATGGAGTCTCCAGCACGGAGACCGCAATAGTCCTCAAAGAAGTGAAGGAGAACATCGGGCTAAAGGTGTAGTCGACAAAAATAAAACCCTCCTCCGACAAACTTTAAAGCATGGCAAATGATGCCATAGCTTTCATCTTTTTCGGCGTCTTTCTCATAATTGCAGGTCTGATGCTACTCGCACTCAAAAACAAGGGGAAGGTCGAGGGTGGCGCACTCATAATGGTCGGGCCCTTCCCGATTGTGCTCGGCAGCAGTGTGCGCATCGTCAAGGCCCTCATCATTCTGGGGATCGCTTTGTTTTTCATAATAATGCTCTTCACGGTGATGTGAGATGGATCTCTCAAACAAACTTGCGCTTTTGCTAATATTGGCGGGCGTCTCAATAGTTCTCGTTGGGGTGGCTCTCTCCATCCAAGAGCTCCAGCCGGTATCGGCCACAGGCGGCGCTGTCATATTCATAGGACCAATCCCCATATTTATCGGCTGGGGTGCCCCCACAGAAGTAACACTCATTCTCATAATACTCATGATAATCCTTACTGTAATAGGACTTGTACTCTTCAGGTTTCCAAGGGAATCATGACCTGATGTGAACTAATCCAACTCAGCCAAAAAAGCCCAGCTTCCCTGAATCCTAAACTCTAAACCTTGAACTCCTTCCCACACTTGGGGCACTTCGCATACCCACACTCTCCGAAAGTTGCCTGTCCGCAACCAGAGCATGCAAATGCCCTTGAGTAAGTCAAACTGAACCTGCTACCACAATATGGACATATCAATATCTTACTCATGGTGATCCATGAGAATATCCTACGTAGAGGTTATAAATCTGTCTGTGATCCATCAGATTGGTGCTAATGTTGGGTAAAAATGTCCCGTTAGTCATTAAAGTAGACGATGACGAGGTCTTGGACATTGAGTTGGAGGAGGACTTCATTAAGGCGAACGAGAGGATGGCTGAACTTAACCGGAAGACATTCGACCACTATGGAGTTAAAGTCATAGACTTCATGGGATCCATCGGATCTGGCAAGACTTCTATAATAGAACGCCTCGTCCAATCTTTGAAGGATAAATACAGGATCGGCGTAATCGCCGGAGACACGTCGACTTCGATCGATGCTGAGAGGGTTGGGAGACATGGCGTCCCATCCATCCAGGTGAACACTGGAAGAGAGTGCCACTTAGATGCACCACTGGTAAGGAAGGCCTCAAAGAAGTTGCTTCGCATAGGCGTCAACCTCATCCTGATCGAGAACGTGGGCAACTTGATATGCCCTGCCGAGTTCCCGCTTGGTGCCCACAAGAGGGTAGTCGTTGTTAGTGTTACTGAAGGTGAGTACATGATAAAGAAGAAGCAGGACATCTTCAGGGTAGCAGATGTAGGAATAATAAACAAGAAAGACATGGCTCCCTACATGGGAATAGACGTCCTGGAGCTTGTGAACGACGCACTGAACGCAAACCCAAAGATCAAGGTCGTGGTCACAAGTGCCAAGACTGGTGAGGGCATAGGGGAGCTAATATCAGCGTTAGGCCTCTGACACAAATGATTTTGGTCAAAAATCAACCCCAAATATTACAGTTAATATTCATAGTCACTCTTCGTCGTTTTCACGTGCCTCAATCTTAAATTTTTTAACTTTATCGGCGGGAAGTCCCCTTCCGAAAGGGTGGGGATGATAGCCGAAAAGCATTTACAGTTTCAAGAAAAATTTAGTAACTGTGAAATATAATCTTGATAAAGGAGCTCTGTTTACGCTCTCCAGTATCATTCTGTTCAAGTGGTGAAATACCGCAGGGAGGTATTTGAAGATGAGGGGATAGTGGACTTTTTGAAGAAGAAAATAAGGGAAATCAGCGAGAATTTTGGGGTGGACGTTCTAAACATTGAGTGTGCCAAAGACCATTTCCATATGATCTTCAAGGCTAAGCCCACATTGGATATTCCAAAATACATCAACGCTATGAAAACTATAACATCCAGAGAAATTCAAAGAAACTTTCCTGAAGTGAAAGAGAAACTGTGGAAAGGGGTGTTCTGGTCTCCTTCCTACTTTTTAGCGACAACAGGACAAGTAACCTTGGATGTTCTCAAAAAATACGTGGAGGAACAAACGAATGCTTAGCTACAAGTTTAGGCTTTACCTAAAAAAGGAGCAGGAAGAAAGACTGGTGGAAACTCTTGAATTATGTAGGCAGACATATAATCACTTCTTGGCTCAATGGAATGGGAAAAGTGAAATTCCAAGCAGGCTTGAGCTTCAGGCTCAACTGCCTAAACTAAAGAAAGAGAGACCTGAGCTGAACAACGTTTACTCGAAAGTCTTGCAGATGGTTCTCTATCAGTTATACTCTAACTTGAAGGCTTTATCGCGACTGAAGAGGAACGGCAAAAAAGTCGGAAGGTTGAGGTTCAAAGGAAAGGGATTGTATAAAACTCTCACCTACAACCAGAGTGGGTTCAAGCTTATAAAAACAGGTAAGAGGCTTGATATTATACGCCTGTCAAAAATCGGCGACATACCGATAAGAGTGCATAGGGCTGTTGAAGGCAAAATAAAGCAGGTAATAATCAAGAGGCATAACTCGGGAAAGTGGTTCGCCTGCTTGTGCGTTGAGAAAGAAGTCAATCTCGTCCAAAGAGAGCGCAAAAAGGCTGTCGGTATAGATATGGGAATAAAGCACTTCCTAACAGATAGCGATGGAAGACAAGTAGAGAACCCAAGGTTCTATGAGAAAGCACTCAAAAGGATATGCGTAATCCAGCACTGGCTTTCGAGGAAGAAGAAGGGCTCAAAGAACCGTGAAAAGCAGAGGATGAAACTCGCCAAACTCCACGAGAGGCTGGTGAATCAGAGGGACGACTTCCTACACAAACTATCAAGGTTCTACGTGAACAGTTACGACGTCATCTGCGTGGAAAACCTGAACGTAAAAGGCATGGTTAGAAGCCACAGCTTAGCCCAGAAAATATTAGACGCCTCTTGGGGA
>JBMFMY010000016.1:0-13924 GCA_049970435.1 Candidatus Methanomethylicaceae archaeon | reverse complement strand
TTGTTTTTGCCTTTGCAGTTGCCGTAAGTCTGCTTGCAGGACTCTATCCTTCCAGAAGAGCTTCCAAGATGGATCCTGTTGTGGCGCTTAGACATGAATAAAAAGGAAGCCTTATCTCTTACTTGGAGTGTTTAATCAATTTACCACTGCAACTAGCCGGTGAAGTTTAATGAGAGAGTATCCTGACCGCCCTTTAGTTGGGGTTGGCGTGATATTAATCAGAAATCAGCAGATTTTGTTGGTCAGGAGGGGTCATGAGCCTAACAAGGATATGTGGTCAATCCCTGGCGGCCTTATTAAATTGGGTGAGACTGCGGAGTGTGCTGCCGTTAGAGAGGTCAAAGAGGAGACAGGTCTTGATGTATCCTTGAGAGGCGTCGCAGGAGTATTTAACGTGATCATCAGAGACAGCGACTCTAAGATCAAGTATCATTATGTGATAATTGATTATTTTGGTGAAATAAAGGGTGGAACATTGAGACCAGGCTCAGATGTGACCGACGTCAAGTGGTTCGATTTTCACGAATTGGATGAAATCCCTGCCTCCCCCACCGTAAAGAAGGCTATAACCCTATTGAGTGACCTCAAAAGTCACTCGAGATAAAAGTCCCTCAGATTAAGCAATGCAATTGTAAGATAATTAAAGATTAAGTTAATTTAAAGATGATTAAAAATATTTAAAAATAAAAAAAAAGAGGAAGTTTAGTCTATGCCTAACTGCTTGCAGGCAGCATCTACTTGTTCTTGTATGTATCGATAGTCGGGCTCCCTTAGGTGTGCGAATCTGCCTTGGAGCTTCAGATACTCTGACACAGGCTTTCTCTTTGGTGGCTTGTAGGACAGCTTGAACTGACCGTCCTCAATCTCGTAGAGAGTCCACATGCCGGTCTCCACTGCCAACCTGCCGATCCTAACTGTGAGCTCTGGCGAGAACTTCCAGCCCTTGGGGCATGGTGTGTGTATCTGTAAGAAGGCCGGTCCCTTTACTGCGAGTCCCTTTCTCACCTTAGTCATGAGATCGAACGGGAAGGATGTGCTCGCTGTTGCCACATAGCGCACGTTCGGGTGACCGGCCGCGATCATCTTCGGCAGATCCTTCTTCACTCTGACATTCCCTAGCCTGAGCATCTTCCCTGGCGGGGTGAATGTCGTCCAAGCACCCCACGGGGTGAGGCTCGAGGCTTGAATACCAGTGTTCGCATAGGACTCGTTGTCATAGGTGATTATCAGGTGGTCCTCGCCTGAGAGCATGGCACCCGAAATTGCCGAGAGTCCAATATCTGCCGCACCACCATCGCCTGCCAGACCTATTACGTGGATCTCTTCTTTCTTTATTTTACCCTTGCGCATCATTGCCTTGTAGGCGGCTGCCGCACCACAGACCGCGGAGCCTATGCCTCCAAGTTGTGCATGCATCCACGGTATTGCCCATGGAGTTGTGTTGTAGCTACAGTTGGCGACGTACATGCATCCAGTCGCTGTGATCATTATCGCTCTTGGACCAGCCGCCTTTGCTATGAGCTTGCATGCTAGAGCCGGGCCGCATCCTTGGCAAGTCCTGTGCCCTGCCACGTAATACTCATCTTTCGGCACGTCCCTGAGAGTCCTTATTTCAAGTTTCTCCCAACTCATGTTCTCACTCCCTCACTCCAACCCACTGCACTAGCTTTTTGACCTCTCCTGTCTCGGCGATCTCCAACACTTGGTTGTATATGCTCCTCATAGCCTCCACTGTTATCTCCCTGCCTCCAAGACCTATCAGGTAGTTTACTACCTTTGGTCTCTCAGGTACGTCGTAGAGCGCAGACCGCACCTCTTGGAACACGATGCCTCCGTGGTAGGGCGAGCCGAACGAGAAGTCGTTATCCAACACACCGACAACCTTGAACTTCTTCAGGGCGTCCCTTATGACTTCGGTCGCGAATGGTCTGAACCTCCTTAGTTTGATGTATCCAACTTTCTTTCCTTGGGTTCTCAATTGTGAAATAGCCGCCCTTGCCGGCATTGCCATTCCGCCGAGCCCGATTAGTGCTACATCTGCGTCCTCAGTGGCTATCTCCTCGATGAAGGGTGGTCCTCCCCTTCCGAAGACCTTGTAGAACTCTTCATGGACCCTCTTGGTGACCTCTATGGCGTTTCTCATGCCCTCTTCCATCTGTCTTCTGATCTCGGTGCCCCAGTAGTAGTCCACGTGCGGGGCTATTGAGAGTGGCTTGTCTGGGTGTAGCACATTTACCCTCGGTGGCGGGGTCGGGGGCAGAAACTCTCTTGCCATATCCATGTCAGGTAGATCTACTGGGAACCTCACGTGTGTGATGAAGTTTCCATCACAGCAGACCACATAAGGTAGCAGGACGCTTGGATCCTCTGCGATCTTGTATCCCATGAGCGTCAGATCATACGCCTCCTGTGGGTTCTCAGGCCAGCACATCATCCATCCGGTGTCTCTTGTGATGAGCGTCTCGGTGTGCTCCACACCAAAGTTACCAGGATCATCTAATGCTCTGTTTCCTACCATGGCCACAACGGGGACTCTGTCAGCTGGTGTTACGACCAATGGCTCATGGGCGAAGGCCCATCCGATACCTGCGCTTCCTGTGAAGACTCTAGCTCCGCATGCTGCCGCATGCTTTGCGATCTCGAACTGGGTGTGCTCTGAGTCTGCAACGATGTACTCTGCGTCAAACTCTCCGTCGGCGATCATCCTCGCCAGTTCGTTCATGACTCCTGTGTATGGCCTGATGGGATATGCAGATATCACATCCACATCTGCATGTTTTACGGCTGTTGCGATGGCTGTTGTTCCAGTTGTTATTAATTTCACCATTTTATATCACTCCTCACTCCTTAAAATCCAACTCATTTACCATGCTGATGGCTTTTGTTGGGCAAACTTCTGCACAGACTCCACAACCCTTGCAGTAGTCTAAGTTCACAGCGAAGAGAGTGTTTTCGTCCGAGCTCCTGCATGAGTCAGGGCAGTAAAGCCAGCAGAGCCCATCCTTGTTGCATTTTTTTGGGTCTGTCACGGGTCTCAGTGTTCGGAAGGTGCCTGTCTTGAAGTGTGGGTTTGGTCCGTTCACGGGGGGCGCGAATACCACGAGTCCAACTGGCATCTCTTTCCAAGTTGGAAATTCTTCAAATTTCTTTGTCATTTCTTATACCTCCTTGACCTTGACTTTATTGTAGGCATCTCTTATGACCGCGGCCTTCTTTAGTCCCTCTGCTTTGTACCTCTCTTTCACGGCCGCTATCACCGCCCTGTAGGAAACTATGCCTGGTGCAACCTTTAACATTGCACCGATCAGCGGGAGGACGATAATCTTGTCCATGGAGTCTGCATCTATTGTGGCTAGCTTGTATTTCTTGTTGGTTGGCTGTATGAACTGTTGTAGATAATCAGGGCTCCTCTTGCTGTTGACTACAATAGCACCCCCGTCCTTCAGCTTGTCGTGGATTGGCTGAAGTCCGATGTGCGCCCACGGCTCTCCGCCCTTAACTAGGGTGTCGTCGAGAACCAGGACAGCATCCACAGCTCTTGGCTCGTAGAGCATGGCCTCTGGAGCCAGCTCATCGAAGCACATCTTGAAGTGGGTGAGGTCGCACATAGGGGGTGCAAGCTGGTCTAGCTCTGCAGCAACGTCGTCCGCATCGGCCCAGAAAGCTTTCTCTGAGATCTCTGGCTTTGAGACCACCGCAAAGCCCTTTATGGGGATGCCTACCCTGTCGGGGGCATCGTCGTACCGCTCATATCCCAGAGCGGGGTTGCCCTCTTTGTCAGCGGCGCTACATATGATCTCGCTTGCAGCCCTCAGGAGGGCTGTTTGCGTCACACCTCTTCCATCAAACTCTACTGCTAAAACTACCATTTTCTCACCTCATGGTGGCGGCTCATATTTTTCCTCGGTCACCGGCGGGGTCCACGAGCAGGTCACTTCTGCACCATCCTCTACGTCAAGCCTCGCGGCAACGCCTTTACCGATCCTGACGGTACCAGAGGGAACAGAGGCGTCAACCTTTGCAGTGACTGTCCAAGCCCTCGTGGCTGTGTAGAGCTCCACATCGTCACCGACCTTTGCTCCAAGTGCAGAGAGGTCGGCTGGGTTGAAAACGCCGTCGTTGCCTGCAACGTCTAACACTTTAACAGATACTTTTTTTTCAGGCATTTGGAATACCCGGTAGATCTTTTCTATTGTGGTATTAAAAATAGTTTCGTTAAAATTAACCCAGTTATCAACTAGATTTTAAAATCACTGTATCATTAATTTCATAATAATAAAAGCCATATCATGCTTATGAAGTTTTTAACATTAACTTTGTCAAGTATAAACAATATTATAAATTAATTATTAATAAGAACCAAAAATTAAAAGATTAAGATGGAAGTCATTCTCCTGGCGGTGCTATAACTTCGGAGTGTTCCTTCTTCAGTTTTTTATCCGTCTTTTCTTTTCTCTTGAATGATGGTAGCAATACGTCGCTCATCGATTATCACTCCTTTACCAAAGCAGATAGTTCGCTCAGACTTGTAACTTTTAAGAGTTTTTCGGCCTCATCCTTTCCGTACCTAAGAGGCTCAGAGAGAAGTATGACTCCCCCTTTTAAATAGATCTTCCACCAGTTCATCTTAGTGATCTCCGATGCGAACTTCTTCACTATGTTCGCTCGGAGGTAATCCCTCGTGTCTGTGGGAGGTTCTGTCAAACCCTCTTTTACGAGCTCTTTGAGTTTTTCTGCTGGAGGGAAGGCCGCTGTGAGAAACGATGATGAAGCATCAGGATCAAACAAAGAGTCTGCTCCTCCATACTCTTCACCGGTGTAGAAGCCAGTAGACTCATCCAAAAGGCTGTACTGGTTGCAGATTGTCACCATATCCTCTCCCTTTGCCCCGTAGTCCTCCATCAGCAACATCTTTGCTATCCAGTCCAGGCTTCCACCAAGATCCTCAAACTTTCCTTCCTTCAATTTCTGTGCAGTTCCCTCAATGAGCTTGAGAATCCGCTTGTCATCTTCATCACCTTTCTCTTCAACCAACTTTTCGGCAGCGCCGATGTAGTAAGCAAGGATGTCTGATATCACCTTGCCCCTTCCACCGCCTTTCAGTTCTATGGATTGGTCTACATTTTCAGTCTCTGAAGCAACTTTTTTCACAGCCTCAAAAGGATCGTTGATCTTAGGAGGGTTAACCAATAGTCCATCTTCGGTAGCTCTAAGGACAAAGACTTCGATGGCATCTCTTATGAATATCTGGAAGTCGCTTCTGAGCGCTTCATGGTTTATGTCGTGGAGCCTCCAATACTTCTCAGGATTCGCGTGCGGCTCATCGCGGAGGTTAAGGAAACCCCTCTCTACAGTAGTATCAATGGAGGAGATCTGCCTTATGAAGATCGCTCTCGGCGAGACGACATACACCAACCTATCACCACGCAGTCTCGAACTGGTTGGAGGTTCAAAAGTGTAGCCCTCCTTTTTGGGAAGGATTCCACCCCCTCCTATCAGAGGCACCCTGCTAATCATGAAAGGGATGAGCGTCTCCTCAAGTACGCCCCAACGGTCGAAGTTGAACACGCTCCTCTTGACACAAAAATTCAAATGTGTTCCCCATGCTACAGACTCGTATCCCTGAGAGCCCTTGAGCAGGCTTGTGTTGTTCTTGTAGCAATATACCTCTCCGTGCGACTCCCTGAGGCGTTGCACTCCCAGGAAAGCGAGCCTCTCTGCGACCTTATCATAAACCACGGCGTCGAGAGGGTTTCTGAAGACTGGGGTGGAGAGCTCCAAATGTTGCGCATCGTCATATATCCGCATTCCGTTAAGTGCAACCTCATAAGGTCCTTCGTAAAAAAGCCAGGAATCCAGTAATCCTCTCTCATACGTTAGGTTGCCCACTTCGTCATCGACGCTCCAGTTTACGCCCGAGACGAATCCTTGGTTTTTGATGGAGTTTATGGTTCGCCCCACGAGATCGGAGAGCTGTATACCAGGGAGGATCGGGGGATATTTGTTTACGCTGAACTCGTACTCTATCCCCCGCGCAAGCTCTCTGAGAACTTTCATAAAATCTGACCCAAATAATATTATTACCCTAGTATATAAAATAGTTTTGGAATACAACAGATAATTGACATTTTAATCAAAATGCGATAGTCTGTCCGAGTTTTTATAAAATAGGGTGCCCAGAAAATCTAGAGCTTCGGTTCTGGGATGAATGGGCTAAACTTTACCGCTTCCATAAAAGAAAACTTGGATCTTTCCATGAGAAAGATCTTCAAATATGCGTTGTAGGTAAAGCCGAATGAGAGAAAAGTCCTGGCGCTAAACAGAACTCTAAACTGATACTTTGAGCTCGCGAAATTGTACCTCAGTTCAGCTTTAACTAAGTCTAAGGGCTTCCTCCACGAGAACGGCTATGAGAGGGCTAAAGGGCTATCCAATCTAAATACTGCCTAATCCAGACTGCAAGGGATAAGGCCGTTGAGGTCCTAAAGAGCTTTGAAGAGAGTAAGAATAAGAAGGAAGAGAGTGTCCTGAGCCTCAGGTATCTCCATACGCTTCGACAAGGGCTCTACAGCTTCTCAAAGACGTCGAACGTTTTAACACCATATTGGCTTACGTTGAGGCTGGATAGGCGGGAGAGGATAAGCTTACCAATAGTATTCGGGAGAGGGAGAGAGAATAGAAGAGGCTCTTAGCGGTGTATGGAAGTTCACAATGGTCGAAATGGTTAAGCGAAAAGGTGAATGGTATGCCCAATTCATCCTCACGAGGGCTGTTGAGCTGGCAGACAAGCCTGAGCCGTGATAGCGATACACAGAGGTCAACTTGGCTGTCGCCGTCTCAAAGAAAAATCCCAAAAAGCCATTGAAAACGGTTCTGGAGAGGGCAGGAAACCAAGCGGATAAGCGGGTTCTACGGTCATATCAGGAGGAAGCTCCAAGAAAAACATAGGATTAGTAAGGTTAAACCACTTAAAGGAAAGGAGAGAAGCAAGGTGAGCCGGCTACTACACATTACAGCAAACCAAATAACCGAATATGCTAAGCATTTTCCCAAGCCAACAATTGCCATGGAGGATCTGAATGGAATCCTCCGAAACTTAGGTCCAAAAGGCTCAACATAAGGCTCCACTCGCTACCCTTCAGAAGGCTTTAAACCATAATAGATTACAAAGCTTGAGGGGATAGAAGTCAGATCTCTTTCAAAGGAGGAGAATAAGAACACATCCAAAACCTGTCAGAGATGTGGGCATGTTGCCAAAGTTAAGTGAAGAATATTCGAATGCCCAAAGTGCGGAATGGAGTACGATAGGGATTTGGACGCATCCGTAAATACAGCCCATAGGTAACGAGCTCGGGATGGAGGAGGAGTGAGCCCCTCGGACCAGCATCTGGAGGCGTAAAGCCCCAGGCGAACGCTGGAAGCTCCCGACTTTAGTCGTGGAGCAGCTCACAACCTGGGCTTTATTTTTGAGATGAAGTCTGCTATTTTTGCATCGTCCCAACCTTCCAAGTCGAGCATCGGATGTATGGTGCCATCAGCGCGAAGGTTTGCCCATCCGATATCATCAAGCCAAGGATGCAACTCCCGCGCAACTTTCACCCTCGCATACCCTCTAGAGCCAGGTGGAGGGAAGAGCACGGCATACGACAGGTCCTTGTCGCTGAGAAGCGTGACTAAATTTAGCTCTTCCTGGATGCGCTCAAAGGTAGCATCGCTCACCGCACTGTATTGGTTGTTAGCCGTTACTTTACTGTCTTCAATTAGATCCTCACTTTCAAAGTACTTCTCAAAATTCTTTTCCATGACCTCCATACGGGTTATCCACTCAACCCTCTCTTTTAGATCCTCAAAGTTCCCCTCTTCAAGTTTTTTGAGTGCAAATTTGAGCTCATTAAGTGCATACCTATCGTAGTCATTTACTTCTTCTAGTGAGAAGAGCTTCTCTATACCTTCGATGTAGCGCGCGAGCAGATCGAAAACTGTGATCTCCTTGCCGTCTTCTAATTCCAAGGTCCAGTCGCCGTCAGGGGAGATCGCGATGAGCTTTGTTGCCTCAACAGGATCTTTGAGCTTAGAAACGCCCTTGATAAGGCCTCGCTCTATTCCCTTGATAACGTATGATGTGATGGCTTGTCTGATGAATGTAGTCCACTCGGATCTCGCACCCTCCCCATTAGTGACTTGAATCCTTCTGAACTTTGGATCTGCATGAGGCTCATCTATCCCACCTATTAAAGGCCAAGATCCAAAGACTTTTTCGGCGTAGACACTCTTAACAAACATCTGTCTTGGGGATATCATAAACCTACCGAAGTAGTAACCGCCTACTCCAGTGAATATCTGCCTCGCAACCAGGAATGGTATTAGCTCCTTTACACCATCTTCAAATCCCGTTCTGTCCACTAAATACGACTCGTGGAGTCCCCTTGTAGTGTACTCACTCTCAGAACGGGTGGCACTAATCTTGTAACAGTGAACCCTGAAACCACTCAATTCCTCATAGTGATCCGAGGCTATCCTGGCGTAAACCTCTGTTGCCTTCTCATAAGCAAGTGCCAAAAAAGGGTTAGGACACTCTGGTGTGGTTATCTCCAGGACATCATAAACCCCAGGTGTGACACTCATATCTCCGTAGGCTCTCCCCCCATTGATCAGGAACTGAGTGAACTCGCCGTCCTTCTTAATGAGGAATGGCGACTCCTGATTTGGCGGAAGCTTGTACTTCCTCAGCGCATCTAGAAGTTCATTCACATATGCCCTCCCTTTGATATACGGTACGCAGTACTCTACCTCGATGCCTTGCCAGATCTTCAAATAACACACCGTTAAAAGTATCTTTTAAAGGAATATAAATCTGTCTCGCGATAGAAAATATCAGGGGACTTATAATGAGGGTTCTCGTCACTGGCGGGGGAGGGTTCGTTGGGAGCAGGCTGACTAAGACTCTGTTGGAAAAAGGAAACGAGGTTGTGGTTCTCGACAAAGTCAGTGGCGAGCTCGAGGGCTTCTCTCATCCAAAAATGCGTTTTGTGCAGGGTGGCGTTGAAGATTCTGAACTCGTCAGGGACGCTGTTAAGGGGTGTGACATCGTTTACTATGCAGCGTGGTCATTCGCCGAGAAACTATCGGAAGGGTTTAAAGTGGACGTTGTAGGTTTTCTGAACGTACTAGATGCTTGCTGTGATGCTGGTGTGAGGCATGTAATATTCCCTAGTAGCTCAGTCATATATGGAGAGCCGGTAACAACTCCAATAACTGAAGATCATCCACTCCTAGTTGAGAGATCTAGGGCGTCAGCGCATGCACTGACAAAACTTGCTGCGGAGAAGGCGATGGTGATCTACTACAGGGAGAGAGGGCTGCCGTTTACAGTATTCAGGTTCTGGTGGGCTTTCGGAGATGAAAGAGTGCCCAGCGGGACTCTCAGAAAGATTATAGACAGCGCTCTGAAGGGAGAGCCCCTATACGTTCCAAAAGGGGCTTCAGGTAGCGTTCTCTACGTACAGGATCTGCTTAAGGCCTTTGAAGTTGCAACCTTAAACGAGCGAGCCTTCGGCAAGACGTACAATCTCAAAAGCTTCAACATAAGTTGGAAGGAAATTTTGCAGCTGATTGTAGATCTGGCTGGCTCGAAATCTACCATCACAGAAGTGGAACCGTCAGAGTGGAAGGGATCTGGCTTTCTCACCGGCAATTGGATTCTAGAGGATAGGAAGATTCGGGAAGAACTAGGCTTCATTCCAAATGAGATATCCGCCAAGAGAGCTTTCAGGGAGGCCCTTAAGAAGACCCTCGAGGCAAGAAGGAAAATAACCTAAACACCCTTCATTTTCTTCTTTCTTCTTTCTTCTTTCTTCTTTTCTAGAACATCAAGCTCAACAATCTTCTCGCAGTCAGCACAGAGCTCCTTTGGTTCCTCTGCTCTAGAGTAGAACCTCCTTCCACATCTAACGCATTTGTTGTATACGAATTCACTCTCTCCATATCGCTCCAAAGTGGTATCCCTCTATTCCCCTTCATCTTTCTTAATTCCTACTTTTATCAATTATTTTCAAAATCACAATATAATAATAAAAAAAAAGAAAAAGTTGGTTTATCCTGAGGGTATCGCGCCAACCACGAATGTGCAGTAGAAGAGCGATATCAGGTAGAAGCACGCGCCGCCCGCCAAGACCAGTGTTGATACCCAAGACATACGTATCCTCTTGGGCACCATCTTGTTGTTGACGTAGAGAAGGAGTAAGCAGTAGCTACCCATAATCAGTGGCGATAGGAAGGCAAGCACATCGAGAAGGAAGACAGGTCCCTTTGCTGCTCCGAGCAACGTGGTGATAATTCCGACAACTGTCACTATAAGAACCCAGATGTAGTACCATCTCCTCATGCTCCATCTTTGTGCTCGCTTGAAGATGTGGAATGTCATGTCTGCCTGCCCTCTAGCGAAGGCGTCAAAGATACCAAAGCTCATCTTCCACCCGACGAGGAACATCACAATGAACCATAGCGGGTAGAGCACAGGGTTTATGGCTGTGAATGCCTTTGCTATTGCAGATATTGCAGGGAGTGTTTTTCCTGCTTTAATAGTAGCCAACGCCTCGGGACTCATCTGCGCAGCTGCCATGCTGAGCACTGTGAAGAAGATTGTGGTTAAAAACGTGATTAACCCAAGGCTTATCCATGCGTCATATATGTTGAGCCTCCTCCAGCGCTTCCACTTGTCTATCTCTTCATCAACGTTAGTATCGAAGATGTAGGCTTTGTCGGTCCACTTCTCCTCCTTGCCGAATATGAGGCCTGTGATCTTTGGCATATATGCTCCCATACCGGAGCCTTCTTCTCTCGCCCAAAGTGTGTACCACATCTGCTGCATGCCTGAAGGACCTATGAACGCCATAGCACCAACTATCAGTGGTAGCCAAGTCTTGGTTGACATCGCATCTGTCCAGTAACCGAATGCGACAGTTCCGTAGAGCGCCTGTCCCCACATTGTCGGCGTACCGACCAGAACCGCCACGATTAGAGATACAGCTATCATGATTGAGATCGCTATGAGCAGTATTGTTTTCACGGTCTTGTAGACTTGGTATGGGCTCAGTATTAACACCGCCGCTATGGCGATCAACGAGGCTATGCCGATAGGCACCCAATCCATTCCGAGGAGTAAACCGAGGGCGCCAGAGCCCGTGATTACATGCCCTGGCCAGATGTAGACCATTATGGCCACAAGGTAGAAGTACCACATAATTATCGGGTGTATCCTTTTACCCGCCACGAAGATGCTCTCACCAGTGAAGTACGTCCATCGGGCTATCTCCATCGTGACGAATACTTGGATGATCAGACCTACGGTGGCGATCCATCTGACCTCTGGTCCAAATACAATGACCAGCCTGGGCCACATGAAAGTCTCGCCCATTCCGACGCCAAGGGCAGCCAAAAGAAGACCGGGACCTAGGATCTTCCGTATGCTGACAGGACCTGGATCGTTGAGGACTCGTAACTCAAGAGGGGGACCTCTTCCTATCCTAACTTCCTTTATTTCTTGTCCCATAGGAACCCCTAACTTTTTTTTGAGTTTTGGTATTTATAAGGTTTTGTTTAATTTTTAAAAATAAAATCACATTATAATTCTATTTATTATAGGCTTATTTATTATAACCTTATTCTCAGTTCCATAAGTTATTTTTATTAATAATTTATATAGCCTTATCGCATTGGCAAACTACGCTTCTTAGCGGACCCTCCAGGTAGGAGACATCTGCGTCAACAGCGTCCACTGGGAAGTTAGTGAATGCGCCTATCAGTCTATTGAGTTTTTTACATAGTATTAAGTAGCCAATATAATGTTGTGGTTTTGGCGGGTTTAGAAATTTTTTGTAGGTAAATGTAACCCTGATAAAGCGGAACTCGTGATCACCATCTTCATGACCTGTATTTTCCAGAATTTTCATATCCTTGATCCTTTTGTCCTTTGTCTGACCGAATACTTCATCAAGATAGTCCTTCAGGGAGAAGACTTCCTCCCCTTCCTTTGCTCCCTTTGACTTCATAAGGGCATCAAGCGGTTGCCACTGGACAGCTATGTATAGCTTCTTTGGAGAAAGTACGGCAATCCTACCAGACTGATAAGAGGATTTTTCAGTTATCTTTATTCGCCAATCCGAGGGGGTGGTAATCCCTATGTCAAAGAGCTGGAACTTCATAGTTCACCACTTTAAATCATACTTTTGTCCTCTTTTAATTTATCCTTTTAGAAAAATATAAGGATATAATAAATTTTATTATAAAGTCTGCAAATGTTAAATATGTCCTACCAGACAGCAATTTTAGCAAATGGAGTGAAATACTTTGCTGGAATTGTTGACATTAATATTGTTTCTAGTGATTATAGGTATTATGATATGGGGTCCAATTGAGCGAGCCATCATTGGTGGCGTCGGCGTCGTTTTGATGATCATTATAGGCATTATAACTCCGTACGAAGCTTTCGAACTGGTGGACTGGAACATATTGGCGATTTTGGCTGGTCTATGGATAGTGAGTTCTTACCTGATAAATGCTAAAATGCCTGAAGCTTTGATCTCGGCAGTACTCAAGCGAACAAAGTCCCTCAACGCAGTAATTTTCGCGCTCATATTCAGCGCAGGAATGGTAACAATGTTTGTGGACAATGTCCTGGTGGTGCTGCTGTTCTGTCCAATCATGCTGACGATCTGCAGGACTCTCAAGGTTGACCCGCTTTTGCCGACTGTGATGACAGGCCTCGCGGCAAACTTCATGGGTGTTGGACTAATGCTTGGCGACATAACACCGCAGATGCTGCACACAATAGCAGGGGCAGAGTTTATGGACTTTGTGATCTTCCGTGGGAAGCCAAGCTCTTTCTTCATACTGTTGTTGACCTTTATCATTGTCTTGACTATTTACTCCAGGAGGTTTCTTAAGTTTGATTACAAGGGCGACTTCCGCTCACTTTTGACATCCGTAGCTGAGATCTCCAGCGAGAACAGGAAACTACTCAAGGTCTCAATGTTATTCTTCATAATAATCATTGTATTGATGGCCCTAAGGAAAGTTTTGGAAGTACCGCTGGGAGCGATAGCATTCTCGGGAGCACTGGTTATGGCATGTGTCATCGAACTTCTCCACAAGACTGGAAAGTTGAAGGAGGCACCTACCTTCGCAGAGGTCCTTGGAGGTTTGGAGTGGAGGGCTGTCCTTTACTATGCATTCCTCTTTGTGCTTGTTGGTTGCATTGAAAAGGCAGGATACATCAGAGCCATCGCAGAAGGCCTTCAGCCCTTCCTGTCAAGCATTCAAGTCGGAGTCCCACTCCTTTACTGGGTGTCGGCTAGCGTAGCATCGATTGTGCAATTTGATGCATACAACCTAACCATGTTCAGAACGCTGGCTGATCTTGGCTTAACGACTGGGCTCAACGTTTGGCCCTACTTCTGGTCCGTCGCATGGGCTGCTACTTTGGCAAGCAATGCCACCATAGTAAGTGCCCCGGCACTATATGTGACTTGGACGCTTATAGAAAAAGAGGGCCATAAGATAACGACGAAGGCGTTCCACTCTATCACGGTAAAGTTCACAATAATAACTCTTGTGATAAACTTTACAATAGTGTTCCTTTGGAACCTACTTTAGTAACCCTCACTCTCTTTTTTTAATTTGGAAGTACTTAATACGGCCCCCCTTGAGGCTGAGGTCACACTCAAGCTGTATCTGTAGAAGGCGCCTCTCTCGTATTTTGGTGCCCTCTCCTTCAAATTGGACAGCCTCTCCTTTACTTCGCTGTCGTCGACCAGCAATTCCAGCTTCCTTTTTTCTATATCTATTCTTATTGTATCGCCTTCCTTTACGACTGCAATTGGACCACCCTCAGCAGCCTCAGGGGATATGTGCCCAACCATCATAC
>JBMFMY010000015.1:0-14237 GCA_049970435.1 Candidatus Methanomethylicaceae archaeon | reverse complement strand
AAAAGATACAGCCTTCACATCTCGGTTCTCCAAAAGTGCATTCGAAACATCTCTACTCCCGTTGACAAGGTTTACCACTCCAGGCGGAAAACCAACCTCGTCGATCAACTCCATTATCTTTTTCATGGTCAGAGGTACTTGACTCGATGGCTTCACTATCACGGTATTCCCGCAAGCTACAGCATAAGGCAGGAACCAGAGCGGCACCATTGCGGGGAAGTTGTATGGTGCAAGTATGCAGCACACTCCGAGTGGTTGTCGGATGCAGATCTCATCTATGCCAGGAGCGACATCTTCAGAATTGTAGCCCATCATCAAGGACGGTATACCAGATGCGACTTCTACGTTTTCAATCCCACGTCTTACCTCGCCTCTTGCTTCGTCAAGGACTTTCCCATGCTCTTTAACAACAATTTCAGAGATCTCCTCAAAATGATCTTCGAGAAGATTTCTTAACTCGAACAGATATCTAGCCCTAGTTAACGGGGGTGTCGATCTCCACTCCCAAAAAGCCTCTTTAGCAGCCTTTACAGCTTCATCCACATCCTCTTTTGTGGAGAGCGGAACTTTGGCAAGAACCTCCAATGTTGCAGGGTTAACGACGTCAAGAGTTTTCGTGCCCCTTGACTCGACCCATTCGCCATTAATGTAGTTTTTGAGTACCTCTACCATTACTACCACCATATTTATCGATTTTGAAGCCGGGGTAACTCTATTTTTTGAATAAGTCTTAGTATTTAAAGTTTTGTCACAATACATATAGACTATAGTGATAAAAATCCATTCTGTAATTTTTGATAAATGATTGTAGCAAAAAAATAAAGAACTTTGAATATAATATCTTTGGGGGGTTGAGTTTTGGAAATAAATGCTTCCGGGATGGAGTTGGCTGTTCTGCTTGAGGAAGACGAAGAAGTCATTTCCTCAATTGCTAAGGCGTGCCTCTCCCGAGGGATCTTCTGTGGCACCATTGTCTCGTGTGTGGGAGCGCTGAAAAGTGCAAGGCTTGTACTTAAGAAGGGGTTAGAAAAGACGATAAATCAACACCTAGAAATTGTAGGAAACGGAAACATTTCCCTATATGAAGGCAGACCATTTATACATTTACACATCTCCGCAGGAGGAGGCGAAAGTGGGACCTGGGTCGGGCATTTGATCGAGGGGGTTGTCGATGTCTTCTGCGAATTTGTTATTTTGAAGAGCAAGATTCCTATGAGTCGGGGGTTTGATAAGACTTTATTAGACAAAGGTGTGACTGTGCCATACAAATTAAAACTTGGTGAGGGATTATGACTGTGCTCTCTGATGCAGACATACTAAAATTCATCGAGGAGGGCTTGCTTAAGATAGAGCCTCTGGATCCGAATTCTATATCGCCAGCAGGATACGATTTGAGGTCGGCAATATCTAAGATTTTGGAACCTAGATCCACGGTTTTGATCAATACTTTGGAGGCCGTTGAATTGTCCACCTATGTGTGTGGACAGATATTCATTAGGTCATCATTTGCCAGGGAGGGGCTATTTGGGAGCTTTGCATTTGTGGATCCTGGTTTTAGGGGGCAACTTACACTCTCGCTTTCTAACCTTGGTGATGCGTCCATTGATATAAGAGCCGGCGAGAGGATAGCGCAAATAATTTTTCTAAGTCTACTAACACCAACTCATCGTCCATATGGTGGCAGATACCAAAATAGCTCAGGTGTTGTGGGAAGCAGAAGAAGTTTTTAATCAAACATATAAAAATTAAAATATCACTTTCCCAAAAAGTGATATGAATGATAGAGAAAGAGATGTAGAGAGTTGAGTTCTGAAAATAGATATGATTCGATAAAGTTGCAAATAAGATCTGTAGAATTTTTGCGACTCGCAAAAGAGGTCTATAGCTATCAAGAACTAATGAAGCTCACTGGCATACCAATCACGGTGCTAAATAGATACGTTAAGGGGCATATTCTCCCAAGTCCTGAAAGGGCAGCGTCAATATTGGCAAGGCTCGAAAAAGGTTACGACCTCACCAGGCATATTAAGGAGAAACTTGGTTTCGACAAAGGTGGTTTTTTGGACAATACGAAGATAGTTGGAGACACTTTGCTTCTAAGGTTTATCGCGGGGCACGTTGTACAGATGTTTGCTGGAATGAGGGTCAGTAAGGTACTGACAGTAGCTGTAGATGGAATCCCACTGGCGGTCCATATAGCAGACGCCTTTGGCGTGCCCTTCATGTATGCAAAGAAGGACAAAGAGATAGGGGTAACAAGTTTTATAGAGGAGACTTATACAGTTTCAAGGGCAGGGATACAGGTATCGCTGTATCTGCCCAAAGGTTGTATAGAGCGGAGAGATAGCATCCTAATTACTGATGACGTGGTGCGCTCTGGAGAGCAACTCAAGGCTCTTGTGAACATTGTTAAAAAAAGCGGGGCGGAGATTGCAGGGATTTTTGTACTGATCGCGGTTGGAGAGAGGTGGAAGAAGGAAATCGATGAATCTTCAGAATACACCATACAATCCCTAGTCACGCTACCTGAGCAGGAGTGATAGATCGTAAGGTGGACGAACAACGCCTCTATCGGTTATTATGGCGCTAACTAATTCAGGAGGAGTCATATCAAAAGCGGGATTCAAAGCATCCGCCCCTTCAGGCGCTATTCTGATGCCGTTAATATAAAGAACCTCCTCTGGGCTCCTCTCTTCGATCACTACTTGCTCTGGAGTTATATTGAGGTCAATTGTTGAGGCAGGGGCGGCAACATAGAAAGGCACATTGTGAGCTCTCGATAATACGGCTATACTGTATGTGCCAATTTTATTGAATATGTGACCATTCTTTGTTATTCTATCAGCACCAACTACCACCTTGTCTATTAATTTTTTTTGCATTAGATAACCTACCATGTTGTCTGTTATGAGTTTGAAGGGTATACCCTCGCTTTTGAGTTCGAAAGCCGTTAGTCGGGCACCCTGGAGCAGCGGCCTTGTCTCTGAGGCGTATACGAATATTTTCTTTCCGGATTCAAATGCCGATCTTATTACACCGAGAGCGGTTCCATACTCAACACATGCAAGACCCCCAGCATTACAATGTGTAAGGATGCGATCTCCATCTGAGATCAATTCAGCCCCGAACTTTCCTATAGCTCTGCATGCCGCAACATCCTCCTCTGAGATTTTTATTGCCTCTTCTATGAGTTTGTTAACAATTTCAGAAGTTGAGCTGGCCTTGTTCCATGTAGTACGCATCCGCTCCAAAGCCCAGAACAAATTTCTAGCAGTGGGTCTTGTTTTAATTAATCGATTCCATGCCTTATCAAGCTCATTTTTCAAATCCTGTGGAGATCCCTTAGCGGCTTTTTTGGCAGCTAAGGCGATGCCCATGGCGGCTGCAACCCCTATCGCAGGGGCGCCCCTTATCTCCATTTTTTCAATAGCAGTTGCGATCCTTTCGTAGTCCTCACATCTTATAAGAACGAAGCTGTGTGGCAATTTCGCCTGATTAATTATGTAGACGCCATCGTCTCTCCATTCAATAGTTCTCATGGCTCACACCCAAGTACCTTTTGCATAATTTCTACTAAAGAGTTTACGCCTCGGTCAACAGGCCGAGTCATATTTTTGCCAAAATCCAAGGATTTGGGTTGGATCCCTATCAATGCGATCTTGACTCCAGGGATTCCTTCTTGGAGTATTCGGAATAGGATACGCAAGGATTGCTTGTGTGTGGAAACCGAGCCTCCACCGAGGGCATCCTCATTTATGATTGAATAGTAGCCAGGGTCCTGCCCCATTTCCACAGCGTCGAAGAAGATAATATGCGTGGGTTTTAACCTCTTTATCGCGCCAGTGAAGTTCTCTGGGACGCTACCGCAGTCCATTAGAATGGCTTTTTTTAGTTTTTTTCTTTTTAGTCTAGATATAACCATCAGTCCGGCGGCGTCATCCTTTCTAAACCTGTTTCCTATTCCAACAAGTAAGGGATTCTCTGCACCCCTGAGAAATGCTAATAAGAGGTCTTCGAACGTCATATAGATAGCACCTTTTAATATAATCTAAAGGTGTTCATATTGTCTACTCTTCCAAAACTCATATTGGTTCAAGATAAAGCCTTTATAACAGGACCTGAAGCAAACGAACTTCATCAACAAGGTTCATTTGGTGAGCTGGAGGAAGGGCGTTTGACTTTATTGGACGTCGAAGCACTTTTTTTAATTGAAAAAGATAAAGCCCTTGTATCGGACTCTTCTGGGAGGGTGATGACTTTCCCTGAGCTGGTTGAGCATTTCTCCAAGAAAGATCCTGATTTCTGGTTGCGGTACCTGCTATATTCTGACCTTCGCCGCAGAGGGTATATAGTTAAACCAGGTTATGGACCAAAGCTGGAGTTTCGAGTTTATAGAAGGGGCGCGGTTGCTGGAAAAGAGCCGGCAAAATATTTGATATATGGTTTGGTTGAGGGCAAAACTATTAGTTTGTCCGAGCTTAGAGCAATATCTAACAAAGCAAAACTCTCCAAGAAGGATCTAGTACTGGCTGTTATAGACCGGCAGGGAGATATAACTTATTATGACACCACGGAAATCATTTTCTGATTTTGACTTGGACATAAACGGGGCGCATACTGATGCTAAAATGTTTTCACAGAATCTCTGGTGAAATTAATAGAAGTGGTAACTCCACCAGTTGTTCTGGAAAAATTAGATCTTATGTCTCGCTTATTAGACCAGTAAACGCCTTAATGATGGGACTAGCAGTGGTTGTAAGTGAAGTTGTTATTCTTGGAGGCACGCCCCCTCCGATCAAGATGTTGTCAGGTTTTTTGGTTTCGTTCTTCCTCACTTCTGCCGCAATGGTGATAAACGACATAGTAGATTTGGAGATAGATAGGATAAATGCACCCCAACGTCCAATTCCATCAGGAATGGTCTCCGTAAGTTCCGCCAAGATCTATGCTGCGATTCTTGCCTTTGCGGGTATTTTGTCGGCTGTTCCATTATCAGCGTATGGAGTCCCTTTGGGAATTGCGACTTTCCTAGTTTCACTTGTTTATAACTTTAGAGGGAAGAAGGCTGGGTTAATCGGGAATGTAATGGTGGCTTATTGTGTAGCCGTTCCTTTTCTTTTTGGAGGTTTGGCGGTTGCCGAGACTATCGATGTTAAGATTGCGGTGTTCTTTTTACTGGCTTTTCTTGCAACAACTGGAAGAGAAATCGTCAAAGGCATAGCCGACATGGAAGGGGACAGAACGAAATGCATTGCAACGCTGGCACTCTCCCGCGGACCCAAGCAAGCGGCTATAGTAGCAGCAATTTTTTACCTCAGTGCAGTATTTTTGACTCCTTTTCCCTCAGTTATTGGAGTTCTTGGAATTTGGTATATTGTATTAGTAATAATTGTGGACGCGGGTTTTGTTTATTCATCAATAACCATTTTGAGGAGGCAGGATCGGAATACGGCTTTGATGGTGAAAAAGCAGAGCATGGTTTGGATGCTCCTTGCATTGTTGGCGTTCTTATTTGGCGGGTTGTTTACCTAAAATTATCGAAGGAATTTCCTCGAGTTTAACTAAACGTTCCTCCTTCTTGACCATGTTCCTAACTTTATAAATCCCTGTCCGGAGTTCTTCAGGTCCCAATATAATAACGAATGGGATCTTTTTTGTATCGGCATACTCCAGTTGACGGGCGAGTCTACGTCCCATTAGATCAGTTTCGGCCACTATCCCTTCTTTCAGCAGGTACCTACGCACTCTTATAGCTTCGGTTAACACTTCAGGGCTTGTATTCGCAATGAAGGCTGTGGTGATGGAAGGTTTCAAGGAGCTACCGATCCGCTGATTCAGGACCTCATATAGGCGTTCAATTCCTAAAGAGATCCCTGTTGCAGGTGTAGGCCCCCCACCAAACTTCTCTATTAAGGAGTCGTACCGACCTCCTCCAGCAACGCTACCGATCTGCGCATCTTTGACTTTAACCTCAAAAACAGGTCCGGTGTAATAATCCAAACCCCTAACTAAACTGAAGTCAACGAGAAGAAAATCTTTTAGACCATGAGGATCAGACAGCTCTAGCATGCGTCTTAATTCGAGTATCCCTTCCATTATCAATTTAGAGGATCCGAAAATCCTCTCTGCGTATTCCAGCGCTTCCGAACCTTGGTAATGGATGAACTTCAGTATTTTCTCTATGGCATCACTTTTTAACCCAATATTTTCGAGCTCTTTTTTAACATTGTCTTCGCCGATCTTCTCTATTTTATCGAGGACACGAAATACTCTTATGGAAACATCCAGCGGAATAGACAGGGATTCCATCACGCCCTCGAGGATCTTTCTGTTGTTTATGCGGACCTCAAAGCCCGTTAGACCAAGTGCTTTGAGGGCATCTACAGCTGTGGATATGCACTCCATGTCTGCTTCCATTCTGGGAGAGCCCACGATGTCAATGTCTGCTTGTAGGAACTCCCTCAGCCTGCCGCTCTGTGGTTCTTCATAGCGCCATACTTTAGATATACAGTACCTTTTGAATGGTTTCACTAAGTTTGGATTGCTCGCCACAACCCTGGCGAGAGGTACCGTAAGGTCAAACCTCAGACCTATCCATCTTCCGCCCTTGTCCTGAAACTTATAGATCTGGCGCTCAACCTCCTCGCCACCCTTTGCGGATAGGACCTCCCAGAGCTCCATTGCAGGAGTGTCCATCTCCTCAAAACCGTGCAATTCAAAGGTATCTCTGATCTTACTGATGATGTGTTGTCTTATCCTCATTTCTTCAGGAAGAAAATCTTTTGTGCCTCGTGGTCTGCCGAATTTCATGTTGAAGTACCTCAAGCCAATTTTTAGATTATCCATTAATATGGTTTTGTGCTATTTGTTTTGAGTGAACTACTCCTCGCTATCGCAAGGGGCCTCCCGCCGATGAAGGTTAAAGCAGTGATTTTGGGAATAACACTTCTGCCGATAGCGTTAAAAGTCAGTCCTTAATCCCCTTTAATGGGGCCCGTAGCTCAGTACGGTAGAGCAGCGGGCTTTTAAATAAAAATGAAGACACCCGTTGGTCTCGGGTTCAAATCCCGACGGGCCCGCCATATTTTGTTGAGAAGAGAGGAGCATTTGATATGATTGATGTGAATTTAACGATAGAGACTCATCAATATATTTTTGTTATTAAGTCGTGAACTAAGGGCTTCTGACAATTTTTTCCTTCCCATTGATGTTTACAAGAAGCCCTATGTCACCTTCTTTGAGTTCGCTCGAGATCCTTTCTGCGGGTAATTCTAAAAACTTTTTTTCGTCTAAATCGAGAACTGTGATCGAATCGCCAGACTTAGTACCTATACTGACCCTTTTGATACTGGATTTGTCTAACTTTGCGACCTCTGGGAGAGATCTTTGCCCAACCGATTTTCTTTTATGATCTTCCATATCTTCGATGACCAATTTGCCTCTATGGTGATCAACCACTCGGAAGACTCTATTTTGGAAGGAGACGAGGTCGCCTGCCTCGAGATCTGGCAGTTTGACTGAAATTGTGGTTCGATAGTGCTTTTTTCCTGTCATTCTATCCATTCCTACTACTTTCGCGCTCTCCTTAAGATTTGCCCCTGTTCGTTCTGAAAGTTTTTTTGCAAACAGTCGTGCCTTACTGCTTGTTAAGAATTTTATGTCTATGCCGCCCTCCTTCTCCTTTATTTCAGTTATGTCAGATCTATCTTTAAGGAAAGTTCTATAGAATTCATCAATATTCTGCTCGATGACTTTACGATTGTCTTCGCTGATATGACCGCCTTTTCTTCTAATTTGGACAAGAGCCTCATATCTCCCGTCGGCGATGTGTTGACAAACATCACATGTGACATACTCGAATGTTGCCTCTCTTTTTAGGATCTTTGATGAGCCTTCAGAGGATAACGTAAATTCTAAAATAACTCTTTTTGGTAATCCGATCTTATTCCATTCTATTGTCTTGCCTTCTATGGATGAAATTTTAGTGTCGCTGGGAAGTTTTATGGATCTTTGGAATTCGTTAACGGCACCATCTACTGCTGCTGATTGAGGGTCTTTTCTCCTAACCCATCTCTTTCCTTGCAAATAAGAAAAACAGGATCTACAAAGATTCACCTTAATTTTATCGGGCAACCCATCGCTCCTTTCTTCCCAGAAACATTCTTCACAAAGATTTTTTATGAGCGGTTTTCCTTTTGTGCCGCATTTTGGGCAGAACCTATCCATGTTCCCCCCTCATAGAATCATTACAAATTGAGCGTGAGGTACGCCGCCTATGGTGATGATGGCGTCCTTGTGCACAAGTCCGGCCTCAATTCCACACTTCACGGCAGTTTCTCCCACGAAATTTGCGATCGTTGCAGATTTCAACAGGTCTACAGCCGCCTCTTTTGACATCTTCTCTCCGCCGAAAAATTCCCTTGATACGTCCAAGATGAGGCTGCCATCCTGAATTCTTTTGCCAAGGATCTCACAGTCGCAGATGGCCATTACAACTTCCCCATCTTTTGCCTTCCAGATCTTGACAAATACACTCTTTTCCTCCATCTCGACCATCTCACACGAGCGTCTTTGCTGGGTTCTTAGCACCACACACCTCGCAAACTATAAATGTTAATCGACCCTCCTTGAGCAACTTTGTATCAGGCTTGTTGCAAGATGCACACAGTACATAAGATTTGACATATCTCTGGAGAAGCGCATCAATCTGTGGTTTGGTGAATTTCCCATGTAGAGCAGCCCTAGTCTCCTCAATTGTTCCAGAAGTGGCAAGCTCCCTGACAATGAACTTCAGGAGGTGGTTTGGATCTCTATTGAGCTTTTCGGCAATCTCTTTGAAATTGTATATTATGGTCTTGGACCCAATAATATTGCTATCCGCCTGGGGTAACTCGTACTTTGAGAACTTTATAGCTTTTTCTGGGATCTTTGAAAGTCCTCTCTCTAACAATGCTTCGTAGTCCAATTTCATCCCACAATATGAGAAAACGGAAACACCTTAATAAAGCTTGAAGGAAAAAATTAAGTCACCAATTCGTTTAATTATACCAAATTCGGGGTAATTATTATGGCACCCACTGTAATCACATCTGCATTACCCTACAGCAACGATAGACTTCACTTAGGTCACCTCAGGTCTACATATCTTCCAGCAGACATCTACGCCAGGTTTCTCCGAAGAATTGGTGAGGATGTTGTATATGTTTGTGCCACTGATGAGCATGGCACGCCTATTGCTCTGAGGGCTGAGAAAGAGAAAGTTAAGCCAAAAGATATTGCTGATCGGTATCACCCTCTAATAAAAGGTGACTTGATCAGGATGGGCTGCAGTTTTGACATATTCTCTAGAACAACCGAAAGCATACACTATGAGATGACAAAGCGTTTCTTTAAGGAGCTACTCGGAAGGGGGTACATTTATGAGCAAGAGATTGAGCAGTTGAAGTGTCCCAGGTGTAAGAAGTTCTTGCCTGATAGATACGTTGAGGGGATCTGTCCATTCTGTGGATTTGAGGGTGCCAGGGGGGACTCCTGCGACTCTTGTGGGAGGTACTTGCGACCCACAGATCTGAAAGAGCCGAAATGCGCCATATGCGGTGCACGGCCAGAACCTGAAACCACTAAACATTGGTTCTTCAGGCTTACTGCGTTTCAGGACAAATTGAAAGATTGGTTGGAAAAGAATGAAAGCATACCACAGAATGTAAAGAAATATGCGTTAAACTGGATAAAAGAGGGTCTCAAGGACTGGTGTGTAACTAGGGATATGAGTTGGGGCGTGCCTGTCCCAGTCGAGGGTGCAGAAGGAAAGGTAATCTATGTTTGGTTTGATGCCCCCATCGGATATATTTCGGCGACGCAAGATTTGTTCATTAAAATAGGCGAGCCGGACGGTTGGCAACGCTACTGGAAGGGCGAAGGCAAAATAATCCATTTCATCGGTAAGGACATAATTTATCATCATGCAATTTTCTGGCCAGCCATGCTCATGGGTGTAGAGGGATTCCATCCACCAAATTCTGTTGTAGCAGGGGAGTATTTGACTTTAGAGAACAAAAAAATGTCCAAGAGCAGGGGCTGGTTCATAGGGATAGATGAATATTTGAAGAATTTTGAGCCTGATCCGATGAGATATTATTTGACTTCTGTGGCCCCTCTTGAGAGAGACGCCGACTTTTCAACAGACGAATTCATAAAGAGGTATAACGATGAGCTGGCAGATATTCTAGGAAACTTTATACATAGGACTCTGACTTTCTTGGAAAGGTTTTTCAATTCAACGGTCCCTGAAGCTAATTTATCCGAGGAAGATAAAGTCCTCATAGTTAAGATTAAGGAGACCCAGGATTCCGTAGCAGAGTCGATAAGCAAATTCCACCTTCGGGAAGCACTTATGTCAATAATAGCTTTGGCACATGAAGGAAACCGATACCTAAATAATGCGGCTCCTTGGTCTACGATAAAGACCGATCCTCAAAAAGCTGCGGCCGCCCTTTATGTATCAGTTCAAATAGTAAAGGCGCTAGGGAGCATGCTCTCACCCTTCTTACCATTCACTGCAGAAAGGATTTGGGGAATGTTGAATCTGAATTCTTCAGTGCATAGGGAGGGTTGGGATGCCGCATCCAAACAATTGCCCCCAGGACACTTAATAGGTAAGCCGTACCCGCTCTTTAAGAAAATCAAACCGGAGGATGTCAGAAAAGTTAAGGAAAATCTCATACCTTACAAAGATGTCGGTCCGAGAGTAAAGATAGAAGATTTTGCAAGAATAAAGATAGCAATAGGCGAGATCATAAAAGCAGAGCCTGTAAAAGGATCAAAAGACCTTATGTTTCTTGAAGTTGACGTGGGGGAGTATGGGACTCGCCAGTGCGTCGCAGGGATTGCAAAATATTATTCCCCACAGGAGCTCGTCAAGAAAAAAGTGGCAGTCCTCATAAACATAGAACCGATTACACTTTTCGGTATAAAATCGGAGGTCATGTTACTCGCTGCAGAGGGAGGAGATAAAGTTTCATTGCTTGTACCAGATAGAGTCGTTCCTCCTGGCTCTGGTATTAGGTAGACCAAGGGGTTTTATTTGGAGCTCAAGATAGACTTCCATGTCCATACAACTGCATCGAAAGACGGAGTAGCGTCCATTGAAGATGTTATTGCAATGGCAAAGATGAAAGGATTGGATGGTGTGGCAATCACAGACCATGATGTGCCCATGACCGTAGAAAGATCTAGGTGGCTCTCTAATGACAGCAATTTTATTGTTTTGCCAGGCGTAGAAATCTCTACCAAGTCAGGTCACATAATATTGTTGTTTCCTCAAGGAGAAATGCCGAAGAGGCCATCAGTAAATGAAGTTTTGGATTTGGCTGATGGGTTAGGGGCACCAGTCATAATTCCCCATCCCACTGATCCTTTAAGTCAAGGTGTAGGGGAAAGAACTGTTAGGTCTATCCTGCGTAGCAACCCAGCATTAGAGGTCTTCAATGCTTCTACTTTCTTCCTATATAATCGTCATGCGAAGAAGCTCGCTAATGAATTTGGGCTTTGTGAAGTTGCAGGAAGCGATGCCCATGTGGCTTCTGCTGTGGGCTGTGCTTACACAATTGTTGAGGCTGAAGATAGAACCATTAGCGAGATTGTGGAGGCTGTTTGGGCACGCAAGACGAGAATTTGTGGTTCATATACCCCAGTAACCTCGTTACTAGAGCTAACCTTGAGGCGGGTGCGAAGGAAATTAGGCACTTTATTTGACACTCCCCTAAGCTGAAGCCGGAGATTCTTGATTCTAAATTGTTCATTGGTCTAATGTTCACAGCCCTTTTAGGCTTCCACATAATCCCATTCCCTCTTAGGGGGGTGCTTTAAGAGCCACCACCCCGTATCTCTTGAAGGACTTGATTATGACCCCATCACTTCTCGCCATGTCTTGATTGGTAAGACTTGCGACGTTCTTGGTGAGAAAAATAATGGAAATAGTGCACTTTTTAGTATATTACAGATCGGCATCCTTTAAATCATTTCTGGATCTTTGATACTGCCGTTGATTATTCCAGTTATTTATTTAAGCAGTTATAACCCAAATTATAACCTACTGTAGGTGGATAGATTGGCTGAGGTCGAAGGGGCTGGTCAGGTCGGTAGCAGGCGCGACTTATTGCTGTTCAGTGCAACGGTCACCTCCATTGGCGCAGCCCTCTGGCTCCTCCTCCGCAACTCCCCTCAGACAGTGGCCGGTACCATCTTCATGGCAACCGTCCTGGGCACCCTTATGTTCTGGAGGTTCAGGCTCGCCATAGCATTTGCAGGGATCGGTGCCCTCCTCGCCACCCAAACCATAGACGTAGAGCACATGATCGGCTTCATGAGTGTTGATGTCATAACGTTTCTGGCATCGATGATGATACTCGTCGAGATAGCGAAGGAAGGCGGATTCTTCAAGTGGCTCCTATCCAGGCTCCTCGCGGCCGTTAGGTACGACCCGAGGAAGGTCATGATCATTTTATTGGCAATGTCGACCCTCATGGCTGCTATGGTTGATGAAGTTACATCGATAATATTCATCACAGCGATAGTCTTTGAGTACTGCAGGCGATTTGAGCTCGATCCCGTACCCTTCGTGATATCTACAGTCTTGGCAACGAACGTGGGATCGTCGGCGACGATGCTCGGGAACCCCATAGGTATCCTGATAGGCTTGAGGGCAGGGCTTACGTTCGAGAACTTCCTCCTCTGCGCCACGCCAGTCGCGGTCCTCTCGCTCGCCGTGATAATAGCCCTCTGCACGCTCTGGTACAGGAAGCCTCTGAGGGGGGCGAGAGCAAAGGTAAAGTCTATGGAAGAGAATAATAGGGGATCAGTGGGCTGGGGCGGAGGGGTGAGCCCCAGGGAGGTCAGGCTGAGCGGTGCGCTCCTCCTCTCCACGGTCTTCATGATTGCCATCCACTACAGGCTCGAGCTCCTGCTAAACGTTGAGAAGTCCACATTTCTCCTCGTGGCTGCGTACATGGGAGCCGCCATGGGGATGCTCTGGAAGAGAAGAGATGCCCGCCCGATAGTGGAGAGGGGGGTGGACTGGTGGACGCTTGTCTTCTTCATGTTCCTCTTCGCCAAGGCAGGTGCTCTGAAGTACACTGGACTGACAGATGTGCTCGCCTCAGGGATAGCATCCGTCGCCTCGTCCCAGTCCCAGATTCAGGCCCTCGTCCTCTGGTTCGGGGGGTTCGCCTCGTCGGTACTGGACAATGTCGTCCTGGTCGCAGCCCTGATCCCCGTCGTCCAGAGCCTCGGTGCCCTCGGCTTCTCCATGACTCCGCTCTGGTGGGCGCTCCTCTTCGGGGGGACATACGGCGGGAACATCACAATGATAGGCAGCACGGCCAACATCGTCGCGCTTGGTATGTTGGAGAAGGAGTTCAGGTATTACATGAAGTTCTTCAAGTGGCTCCCGATAGGGCTGCTCGGCGGGATCCTACCGATGCTCGTGGCGCAGGTGTGGCTGGCGGTATTCTTCCACTAGTATTTTTATCATTTGCAGAATGGCTCAGTGTCCTCCTATGCAGAGCCAAGTTCTTACTTCAAGTACCGAACGAGAAGATCAAGAAAAAATTAAGGTGCGGCCTTCTTAGCGGCCCTCTTCTTAGTTTTTTGTCCAATTCCAAAACATTAACCCTTCAAATTTCCAACCTTTGACCAAAGGCTTAACAAATTCTTGTCCAAGTAAAGGTCTTTGCAAAACTAAGTTTATCCGTTTTCTCTTTTAAGTTCCTTTGAGATTACCGCTAATGTCGATTGAATATCAACTTTTTAATTAACCATAAATCACTCTTGCTATTTATCTATGCGAGCGGGAAGACTCCATCCGTAAAGATGGGGATGAAAACTCGCCAGACTCTACGAGAGGCTGACAGGCCAGGGGCAACTTCACAAACTATCAAGGCTCTTGAACGCTTACGACGTCATCTGCGTTGAGAAACTCAACATAAGAAACATGGTCAGAAACCACGGCTTATCCCAGAAGATATTAGACGCCTCTTGGGGAAAATTCCTCCAACTCTACAAGGCTGAGAGGGCTGGTGCTCTGGTGGTTAAGGTCCTCCCAAAGGATACATCTGAAGGTCTAAACCACGAAAATCCATATAGGGATCTTTTCTCAGCAAATAGGATAAAGATGACGGGGTAGGTATCCTGATAAGCCTGCCGAGATGAGGCCTCTACTGGAGATACCAGCAAAGCCT
>JBMFMY010000014.1:0-14433 GCA_049970435.1 Candidatus Methanomethylicaceae archaeon | reverse complement strand
CCTCAGACAACTCTACTCTTCCTAGCTTCTCAATCCCATGTCTTTTAATTTTGGCTCCCTTTATGTCTAAAATTCTCCCACCCTCGCATACCACAATAACATCTTTCCTCTCTGCCTTTCCTACCACAATCTTATTTATCAAGATCCAATCGCCTGGTGCGACCGCCAACACTCTCCTAAACTCCTTTCCGTTCTCTTTCCAATAAGTTGTGCCAAACTCCCAGCCTGCTTCGAGCTTGAAATTCAAATCATCAGACAACTTTTCAGCAAGTCCTTTTACCGCTTCGCCCCAAAAAGCCACAACTCTACTATTGGTGTCTACGCCTACTACAGGCAACCCAGTCCTTTTGTAGATGTGCCAGCAGTCTGCCATCATCCTTTCCACATCACTCGTGTGCATAGCATTTAAAATAAAATCAAAATCGAAACGATTTTTGTTGACCCACTCAGTAAATCTTTCTTTGATAATTTTTATTTCACTCTCCAATTTGGCATCCAGCATTGCTACTGCACCAATTGTGCCGCCTACTACGGCAACAAAATCCCCATACTTCTTCGTCACCGAAAGCATTCTTTCTGCCCAACCCGTGTCGAACACTCCTGGCATATGAAGTCGCAGGCAAACCTTCATAGGATCACCAACAAACCTAGGACAATACAGCGTAGATAAAGAAATAAACTATGGGTTATATGCTCTTTTTTGGGAACCTCTTTGCCAAAGCTCTCTGTGATTATCCCAACATACAATGAGGAGAAGGGTATAGAGAAGACTCTGCAATCTATATCTCAACAGACCATACCGAGAAGTGATTATGAAATAATAATCGTGGATGGTGGCAGCACAGACAGAACTGTTGAAATTGCCTCCAAATATGCAGACTTGATTATAAAACAGAAGAGCAGGGGCGTCGGGGGCGCCAGGAATGACGGTGTAGCCGCTTCGCGCGGGATTGTTGTTGTGCACACCGACGCAGACGTCATAGTTAGAAGAGATTGGCTCCAGCAGATACTCTCTCATTTTTCTTCAGGCATTGTGGCTGTATGTGGTCCCGACGAGCCTTTGGAGGACGATCCTAAATATCGTGCCCTTTACTCTTTGATAAATTTCATATCATTAATAGCATACAAGATGGGCATCGTTTGGACCAGGGGGACCAACACTGCTGTACTTAAAACAGCTTTTTTAAAAGCTGGTGGTTACACCGATTACCCTCTCTGCGATGATGGTGAATTAGGTTTAAGGCTAAAGAAGATCGGGAGGGTTCTCTACACCCCCAAAATAACTGTTAAAATGTCGACACGCAGGCTCAAAAAACATGGTACGATAAAGGTGATTAAAGAATGGATCAAGGGAGACTTGATGATATTCATGGGCAAAAGAACCATTGGCAAATATCATAAGGAATCCTACTAGCTGAGCAAATTTCCTTTATGTGGAGGTCATCTAGAAGAGTGAAATAATTCAAAACAATTGCTTTGCACCTTTGTAATCCAACAGAGTGCTTAAAAATTAAGAGGATATAAGAAGAAAAATCCAACTCCAGTTCAACTTAGAAAATTATCAATACATACCAATTTTCTGTGACAAATTATTATAATTTTTGCCAATATCCATATTTTTACTTATCAATCCCGTCAAAAATCAAAAAAATCTTAAATATATCATATTTTCCAACTGATTTGGGTGTTATCATGATAGAAGCCTTCGTGCTGCTTTTTCTCACTTTAGTACCTAAGGCTACTTCTGTGGACCCTTGGCAGACTTGGACCATAATGTTCTTTTGGCCTACCCTATGGCTAGTCTTGGCATTCATTGCTTGGGGCATTCTCAGACGAAGAGAAAAACAGGAAGAACTTCAAGCTCAGGAGGGGATAAGTCGTGGCTGAGGCATTCCACATCGAAGCACTGATCGGCTGGGCCGTATACTTAATTATAATGATTGTAATTGGTATATGGTCTGCTAAATTCATCCGGAAGCTTGAGGACTTTACAGTTGCTGGCAGAAAAACTGGTGCCATTCTGGTTGGTCTGAGCCATGGTGCTGGCTCCATGAGTGGTTTCATGTTTGTGGGACTTCCAGGATATGCCTACACAGAAGGTGCCTTTGCATTCTGGTATGAGGCAGGAGACGCTGGAGGTGGCTTCTGGAACTTCACATTCCTCGGACGGAGAATGCGAACCCTTGCTGCAAAGTTGGGGGCCGTCACACCGGTAGACCTCCTCTCTAAAAGATTTCCATCAAGCGCAACCTCTGCAGTTGGCGGCATCATAACCGCGATCTTCTGCTGGGTGTACTTGCTTGCGCAGATAATCGCAGCCGGAAAGATGGCCCAACTCTTATTGGGCGTTCCATACCAGTGGGGTGTTATCGTCGGAGGTTTAGTAGTTCTTATCTACGTGGCTTTGGGCGGTCTTCTCGCGGTAATGATAACGGACGTCCTTCAAGCTTTGATCATGCTTATCGGGGCTGTTGTTGGTGTGGTAGTGGGCTTTTCGTTGGTGGGCGGTCTTGGCGGACTCACTGAACGTTTAATGGCAATAAACCCGACCATACTCTCAGTTTGGGGCACAAACAATATGTACCAAGGGCAGTATGGAGAGATTCTCGGATCGCTACTGATCTACATGATTGGCTACATCGGTCTACCACACATCGTCGTGTTCCACATGTCAGCTAAGAGTGTCAAGACAATCACAAACTCTATAGTTGTGAACGTTTTATGGGCAGTTATATTCACCTACGCCTGCGTCTTTCTGGGCTTATTTGCAATAGTGCTCCTTCCAGGACTCTCTGATCCAGAACTCGCCGCAGCCACCTTCTTCTACACCTTCACCAATCCATGGCTGGCTGGCTTCCTGCTTGCGGCAGTCTATGCAGCAATTATGAGCACTGCTGACACTCTGTCTCTGACTTCCGCATCTGCGATCCTCAATGATCTTTATGTGAAGTACATAAACCCCAAGCTGGACGAAAAGAAGAAGATGAGATGGACCCAGATCTTGGTATTAGTTATCGGCCTAATAGCGATAGCTGTGGCTTTGATACCTGGCGGAAGCGTCTTCACCGCTGTGGTTTCCGCCTTCGGAGTTCTTGGATGTGCCTTCATCACCACTAACCTTTCTGCAGTTTACTGGAAGAGAGCAACATCTGCGGGTGCCCTCGCTTCAATGATCGGTGGAGCAGCAACCGCTGCTTTATGGGACCCATCAGGTCTGAGAGCCATTACAGCTGTACATCCCTTCTTCGCAGGTCTGATAGTGTCGGTTGTACTCATGATTGTAGTCAGTCTCGCCACCAAGCCTATGCCCCCCGAGATACAAAGCCTTGTGGATGCAAGCAAGAGGCACTTCGTATCCCCCTCTGTTGATAAGAGGGTTGAGAAGTCATCATCCATAGAGACGAACGTGGTTGCATCCAACATATCCAAGATATTCTCTGCGTCTCATCTCGCTCAGCTCACTTCCATCCCGATATCACTTGGTACAACAAACTGAGAGGATCCAGACACACTGTCAATCAACAACCAAGCCTTCCTACCTTTTTTCTCTGGAAGTTTGAATAACCAAAACTGTTTGTAGATCACGGAACTCTCAATCTTGTTTATCTCCAGCTCTTTAAGCATCGTCAATCTCTTAAGTCTCTGGAAAGTCCGCTTCACATATTCCTTGGCTCCATTGACCCCTGCTTCTTCTGAAACTTTCAAACTTAGTACTCTGCTTTCCTCCAGCTCCTCTGTGGAGAGATCTGGCTTTGACGTGTATCCCACAAAACCCGTGATCCCGTCAACCATCAAATAAACACCATCGTAAGTCTTATTCACCCCAAAAATCAAACTAGCCTTAACTTCAAAATTAACGAGCCAATAAGGATAATACAAAAAACCAGTGCTAGCTCCGACCAATTCTTCCTCGCCAATCCTTTTTTTGAACAGTTCAGTTGCCAATTTCAGGTCTCTGTAGAAACCCCTGATAATATTTGCCTTCATGAGATCACCAGACAAACTAGTCTGGCTGATCTTAATTACTTACTTATTCTTTTTCTTACACTGGAACGGATCATTTACTAAACCACAGCAAGATTTACTAAGTCTTCCTCGGCAACTGTCACATATGGACAAACCACAAATTAAGGTAATAAAAGCAGACATAACGTTTTGCGACGCAGAGGCTCTAGTTAACCCTGCGAATAGCCTCATGCGAATGGGTGGTGGGGTTGCTGGTGCTCTCAAGAGGGTTGCTGGAAGTGTGGTGGAGGAAGAGGCATTGAAACACGCACCGGTTCCAGTTGGGAGCGCAATCGCAACTTCTGCAGGTCGTCTTAAATCAAAGTATATAATACACGCTCCTACTATGGAAAAACCCGCCATTAAAACAACTAAGACTAAGGTCTATTTGGCAACACTCGCGGCTCTGAGAGTAGCGGAGTATCTCAACGTGAGAACAATCGCATTTCCGGCGATGGGCGCAGGCGTAGGCGGTGTTCCAATTGAGGAATCAACAAAGGCTATGATTGATGCAATTCGCGAACATTTATCGAAGGCCACGACTTGTTTAAAAGAGATCATTCTTGCAGGTCTCAATGATGAAACTGTAGCCAATTTTAATAGAGCGCTCAAGGAGATCGCTTACGAAACAAAATGATATGCCTGTGAAAGTTCAGAAGTAAAATCCTCAGAAAGAAATGGCGCCCCGACCGGGATTTGAACCCGGGTCACTGGCTCGACAGGCCAGTATTCTAGACCGGACTATACTATCGGGGCTCACCGAGATTTTCAATTCTTATTTATTTAACTTTATCGGCGCACTCTTGTTTAAGACAACAAGGACTCAAATTTAGTGGCTTAATCCCTAATAGTGAATTTTGACTATTGAGAAAAACTAACACGTAGCGTCTACAGACTACAGATCTTATAAGCAAGCGCACACACTTCTTCATTTATAAACTCATCTGGGTGATCTCACATGAACCAAGGGAGTTCTTCCAACACAATAGCGCTACTCTTAATCTTCCTCGTTGCCGGCGCTTACATAGGCTATTCTTTAAATCAATATACAACCTCCTCATTGATTACAAAAGTCGACTCCTTGCAAAGCAAAATCTCGTCTCTGGAATCCAAAATCAACACTCTACAAAACTCTTTCTTGAATATACAACAAAATAACACCTCACTGGTTGGCTCTTCCCTAAACGAGATTTATGACTCAGTTAAGAATTCTGTTGTAATGATCAAAGGGCTTGTACCTGTTAGCGATTTTTTTGGGACAACATACCAAGAAGTGTTGGGGTCTGGTTTTGTAGTCAACCTCACCGGAACCCCATTGATAATAACTAACTATCACGTTATAGACAAGATGGTACAAGGCTCTATCACTTTCTTAGATGGTGAAGCATATCCCTTCGAAGTCCTAGGTAAGGACATGTACAGCGACCTAGCAGTGCTCAAGCCACTTGCCCCATCAAACAAACTTATACCGATACCTGTTGCATCATCATCAAACCTTCGTGTCGGGGACCTGGTCGTTGCTATCGGCAATCCCTACGGTCTTCAGTCAACTCTAACCTCAGGGATAGTCAGCCAAATTGGCAGGGCTATTCAGACCGAGACTGCCTCAGGTTACTTAATTGCTGACGTGATTCAGATAAGCACACCTATAAACCCAGGGAACTCAGGAGGACCTCTTCTGGACTCGAACGGTAGGGTAGTTGGCATAACTACGGCTATAATATCCGGCTCTCAAAATGTTGGCTTTGCGGTTCCATCGGACACCCTCATTAGAGAGATCAATGATCTTGTTAATAAGGGAAAGTATGACCATCCCTACCTCGGGATCAGCGGTCTAACAGTCGATTATCTCGTCGCAAAAGCTGTAGGTCTTAATTACACTTATGGTGTTCTGATTCAATCTGTCACAAAGAGCGGTCCTGCAGATAAGGCTGGGTTGAGAGGTGGCACTACAGTCGTTACCTTGGCTAACCGTCAAATATACGCTGGCGGCGATCTGATATTGGCGATAAACCAGCACACAATAAAGACTATGGAGGATCTCTCTTCTTATCTTGAAAGAGAAACCGCTCCAGGTCAGTCCGTAAACTTTACAGTCATACGAGAAGGACAAATGCTCTTGGTTCCAGTAACCATTGGGATAAGGCCCTAAAATTAAATTTGACAAGCCAAAAAAACTTATAAGAACCACCAAATTTTAGCATATCTTAGAGTCTTAGACAGATAGCCCGCCCTAGCTCAGTGGTAGAGCGCCCGGCTGTAGACCAGTGGTCGCGCAGGTAAGTTCGCCTAATGGCGAGAGATGATCCTGTGTCAGCTGGGCATTAACCGGGTGGTCGCTGGTTCAAATCCGGCGGGCGGGACCACCCCCCTTTGAAGAATAGGAAACTTTATAAACATGCATATTTTCCAACTTATTGCTCGGCTCGGGCATATCTTTTATTTGGATAATGGTGGTGTGTTATTGGTAAAGTTCGATATTCTCAAACATGAACTTGTTCCGAAGTTTACAATACTCTCCAAGGAAGAGGTAGAAGCATTGAGGCGGACTTATGGAATAAGGAAGGATCATTTGCCTTGGATAAGGAAGAGCGATCCGATATGCAAAGTTCTTGGCGCAAAACCAGGCGACGTATTGAAGATCGAGCGTAATAGCGAGGTTGCAGGCAAATCTATAGCCTACAGATATGTTGTTCCAGGGTGATATGATTGAATAGACTAACCACTGAAGATAGATGGGTTCTCGTCGAGAGTTTCTTTAAAGAAAAAGGTGTTGTCAGGCAGCACCTTGATTCATTCGATGATTTTGTCAAGAATAAGATTCAGGAGATCGTAAATGAGCAAGGGGTGATCGAGACCGATCTCCCAGGATACAAAATCAAGCTTGGGAAGCTAACACTGAAGCCTCCAACCATACACGAGGCAGACGGCTCGGAGAAAGAGATAACTCCGATGGAGTCTAGACAAAGGAATCTGACCTACGCCTCTTCTATATATTTAAAAGTCACCCCCGTTGAAAACGGGTTTGAAGAAGAGGAACAGGAGGTCTACATTGGAAAGCTGCCAATAATGGTCAAATCTGCCCCATGCGTATTATCAAAAATGAGCAAAGAGGAACTCATCAAGTGCGGCGAGGATCCTGAGGATCCTGGAGGGTATTTCTTGGTCAATGGTTCCGAAAGGGTTGTTGTAATACAGGAAGACCTGGCGGTCAACAGGATCCTTGTGGATGTGATGGAAGGCACATCCCCTGTTACACATGTTGCCAAGGTATTCTCTGCGACATCCGGTTTCAGAGTCCCCGTCACTATAGAGCGCATGAAAGGCGGTGATCTTCAAGTTTCCTTCCCCTCAATCCCTGGCAGGATCTCCTTATCTATAATAATGCGCGCCTTGGGCATACCCTCAGATAAGGAGATTGTGGAGTTTGTATCGAGTGACCCTGAGATTCAGAAGGCCCTAATACCGACGCTAGAGGCTGGCATGGAGATAAATACCGTAGAAGACGCTCTGGACTACATAGGCAACAGGGTCGCCATTGGTCAGACGCGTGACTTCAGGATTCAGAGGGCTGAACAAATTCTCGACAAGTATCTCCTTCCGCATCTTGGGACCAGCCGTGAAGACCGAAGGAAGAAGGCCCTCTATCTAGGGCAAATGGCAGAGAAGTTGATCGAGCTCTCGCTGGGCCGTCGCAAGCCCGACGACAAGGATCATTATGCAAACAAGAGACTGAAGCTTGCTGGTGACCTTTTGGCAAGCCTCTTCCGTGTCGCTTTCAAGAGCTTCTGTCGTGATTTGAAATACCAGCTAGAGAGGGCAAAGAGCCGAAGCCGGAAAGTTTCCATACCCACCTTGGTCAGAGCAGACGTCATCACAGAAAGGATGAGACATGCGTTAGCAACAGGCAACTGGGTGGGAGGAAAAGCCGGGGTTAGCCAGTTGCTAGATCGGACAAACTATCTATCAACGGTTGGACATCTAAGAAGGATAATATCTCCCCTCAGCAGAAGTCAGCCTCATTTTGAGGCAAGAGACCTCCACTCCACCCAGTGGGGGCGTCTATGCCCAAGCGAGACTCCAGAAGGTCCAAACTGTGGTCTGGTCAAGAATCTAGCTCTCATGGCCTTCATCTCAGTGGGTGTAGACGAACGCCCTGTGGAGGAGCTTCTATATGAACTTGAGACAGAGCCCATCGAGTCGGCTAGGAAGAAGGGGCTGACAGGAGCAAAAGTTATACTCAACGGCCGTCTGGTAGGCATTCACCAGAAGCCTGAACTACTCGTAGCAGAGCTCAGAAAGCTGAGGCGACGTGGCAGAATCCATAATGAAGTGAACGTCGCTTACTACAATTACGGCGCAATACAGGAGGTCTATGTAAATTGCGATGCCGGAAGGGTGAGGCGCCCCCTCATAATAGTGGACAATGGCGTGCCACGCCTTACGAAGGATCATGTTGAAAAACTTCTCTCGGGTGAGTGGACCTGGAACGATCTAATACTCCAGAGCATCGTAGAATACCTAGACGCTGAAGAAGAAGAGAACGCCTACATAGCTCTAACACCTGAGGAACTGACTAAGGAACACACCCATATGGAGATAGTCCCCTCAACAATTCTGGGCATAAGCGCCTCTATGATTCCATTCTTGGAGGCAAATCAATCTCCTAGAAATACATACGGCTCTGCAATGGTGAAGCAAGCTTTAGGGTTTTACGTGGCTAACTTCTCAAAAAGACTAGATACGCGCGGGCACCTCCTCCACTATCCGCAGAAACCCCTTGTGAACACTAAACCCGCAAAGATCCTCGAGCTAGACAGGCGTCCTGTCGGTCAGAACTTTGTAGTAGCCGTCCTTTCTTATTCTGGTTACAACATTGAGGACGCTCTCATAATGAATAAGTCCTCGGTCGAGAGGGGGCTGGGTCGTTCTTCGTTCTTCAGATGTTATGAGACTGAGGAGCGGAGGTACCCTGGGGGGCAGGAAGATAAGATAGAGATACCCTCTCCGAATGTAAGAGGATATCGAACCCCTGAGTCTTATCGTTTTTTGGGCGACGATGGAATAATCGAGCCAGAGTCTATAGTCCAGGGAGGAGACGTGCTGATAGGAAAGACGAGCCCACCAAGGTTCCTCGAAGAATATCGTGAGTTTGAAACGGCCGGTCCAACAAGACGTGAGACTTCTGTATCCATGAGGGCCGGCGAGGATGGAATAGTCGATTTAGTGCTGGTCACTGAGTCTTCTGATGGTAACAAACTCGTTAAGATAAGAGTCAGGAATGAACGCGTCCCCGAGCTTGGGGACAAATTTGCCTCGAGGCATGGGCAGAAGGGAGTAATAGGAATGCTAGTGCCTCAATATGACATGCCATACACAGAGGATGGGGTTGTTCCAGATCTGATCATAAACCCACATGCGATACCCTCAAGGATGACGCTTGGTCAACTCTTAGAGATACTCGGCGGAAAGGCATATGCCGTCTCAGGTCAACCTCAGGACGGTACTGCATTCTGCGGTGCGGACGAGAACCAAATGCGTGCCCTCCTAGAAAAGGCTGGCTTCAAACCTACGGGCAAGGAAGTAATGTACGATGGCAGAACTGGAAGGGTACTTGAAGCAGAAGTCTTCATAGGCATAGCTTATTACCTCAAGCTCCACCACATGGTCTCGGACAAGATGCATGCAAGGGCAAGAGGACCTGTGCAGATTCTCACGAGACAACCAACCGAGGGCAGGGCCAGAGAAGGGGGTCTAAGGTTCGGTGAGATGGAGAGGGACTGCCTGATAGGTCACGGTGCCGCAATGCTCCTCAAGGAGCGACTACTCGACGAATCGGATAGAACAATCGTGTTCATCTGCGAGGATTGCGGCCTAATATCATATTACGATAGAATTAAAGATAGGTATGTCTGCCCAGTCTGTGGCGAAAAAGCCAAGATAACCCGCGTGGTCATGTCTTATGCATTCAAACTCCTACTTCAGGAGCTCATGAGCTTGGGAATCGCTCCAAGACTAAAATTGGCTGAAAGGGTGTGAGATCATGTCAGTTAACGATATAGCAAAGTCAATAAAGTCCATCAGATTCGGTCTCCTGTCGCCGGAAGAGATCCGAAAGATGTCAGTCGTTAACATAATAACTGCCGATACATATGACGAAGACGGCGTCCCTATAGATGCAGGTCTTATGGATAGAAGATTAGGCACTATCGAACCTGGGCAGAAATGTCAGACCTGCGGCAACAGGGTGGGTCAGTGCCCGGGTCACTTTGGGCACATAGAACTCGCTAGACCTGTGGTCCATCCCGGGTTTGCAAAGACTGTCTACCTCACATTGAGGGCTATATGCTGGAACTGCGGAAGGATTCTGCTAAAGAAAGAGGATTATGACAAATACGCCCAAATGATGGAAAAGTATCGGAGGCGATGGCCTCAACTCAGATACAAGCTCGCCGAGAAGATAATGAAAAGGGCCAGTAAACTTCAAGAATGTCCATACTGCGGGCGCGAGCAATTCAAGATAAAATTCGAGAAGCCAACAACCTACTATGAGGAGCACCCAGAAGGAAACGTAAAGTTGGCACCAAGCGAGATTAGGGCCAGACTTGAGCGGATCACAGACTCCGATGCCGCTCTACTTGGACTAGATCCGCAGATGGCCAGGCCTGAGTGGATGGTACTTACAGTCCTTCCTGTCCCTCCATCTTCAGTAAGGCCCTCAATTACTTTAGAGTCCGGCGTCAGATCGGAAGACGATCTGACACACAAGTTAGTGGACATAATAAGAATAAATGAGCGACTGAAGGAGAATATAGACGCTGGAGCCCCGCAGCTCATAATCGAGGACCTTTGGGAACTCCTACAATACCATGTGACGACCTACTTCGACAATGAGACCTCAGGAATCCCGCCAGCCAGACACAGGTCCGGCAGACCACTAAGAACACTCGCTCAGAGGCTCAAAGGCAAAGAGGGACGGTTCCGCTCGAACCTGTCTGGCAAGAGGGTGGACTTCTCAGCTAGGACTGTAATATCTCCCGATCCACTCATAAGCATTAACGAAGTTGGCGTTCCAATAGAGGTCGCCAAGCTTCTCACTATACCAGAAAGGATAAACAAGTTCAACATTGATGAAATGAAGAAGCTCATAGAGAACGGACCAGAGAACCATCCAGGAGCAAACTACATAATCCGACCAGACGGTAGGAGGATAGACCTAAGATTCCCGAAAGACAGAAAAACTATAGCCGACTCTGTCGAGATTGGCTATATCGTAGAACGGCACATCAAAGATGGCGATGTTGTTCTCTTCAACAGGCAACCCTCACTTCACAGAATGTCAATAATGGCTCACCGGGTCAGAGTGCTTCCTTACAAGACCTTCCGGCTTAATCTCTGCGTTTGTCCGCCTTATAACGCCGATTTTGATGGAGATGAAATGAACCTTCACGTTCCGCAGAGCGAGGAGGCCAGGGCTGAGGCACTGGTGTTGATGCTCGTACAGGAGCAGATACTGTCTCCAAGATATGGCGGCCCTATTATGGGTGCCATACAAGATTACATCTCAGGAGCTTACATGCTGACTAAGAAGACAACCTTACTCAATAGGGAAGAGGTCTCGCAACTCCTGATAAGCGCTGGATATGAAGGAGAACTTCCTCCTCCTGCCATAAAAGAGCCTGTAGAGATGTGGACCGGGAAGCAGCTCGTAAGCCTCTTCTTTCCGAGCGACTTCAACTACACGCTGAAGGCAAACATCTGCCAAAAATGCGAAAAGTGCAAAAAAGAAGAGTGCCCCAACGATGCTTATGTAGTTATACGTAATGGAATTCTAATATCTGGAGTCCTCGATAAAAAATCAATAGGTGCTGGTCAACCAGAGAGCGTCCTACACAGGCTGGTTAAGGATTACGGAACAGACATGGGCAGAATATTCATAGATAAAGCCTTCAGGCTCTTCCTTTCCTACATCGATAGCAGAGGACTAACAATAGGACTTGAAGAAGAAGAATTGCCCAAGGAAGCTAAAGAGAAAATAAGGATGGTAGTAGAAGAAGCCGAACAGAAGACTGCAAAATTGATAGAGATATATAATGAAGGACTGCTGGAGCGCCTCCCAGGTAGGACTTTGGAAGAAACCCTTGAGACTAAGATAATGCAAGAGCTTGAGGAAGCCCGAGAAAAAGCTGGGGAGATCGCAAGCCAGTATTTGAAGGAAAACAACTCCGCACTTCTCATGGCTAGGACAGGGGCCAGGGGCAGCCTCATGAATCTCGCCCATATGGTGGCCTGCGTGGGGCAACAATCTGTTAGAGGTGAAAGGATCAACAGGGGGTACCAAAATAGGACCTTGCCTCACTTTAAGCCTGGAGACTTGGGTGCAAGGGCTCACGGATTTGTCTACAGCAGCTATAAAGATCGCCTAAACCCCATCGAGTTCTTCTTCCATGCTATGGGAGGAAGGGAGGGCTTAGTAGATACTGCTGTGAGAACTAGCCAAAGCGGATACATGCAGCGCAGGCTCATCAACGCTTTGCAGGACATAAGGGTTGAGTATGATGGAACGGTGAGGGCGACTGGCGGCTCTATAATCCAATTCAAGTACGGTGAAGACGGCGTCGACCCAGCCAAAAGCGACCATGGAAAGGCGGTCAATGTTGACAAAATTATTGAAAAGGTAGTAGGGGCTGGTGTGATTTAAGATGGCGGACAATAAGACCAAAACAAAAGCCGAAAAAGCCGAGAAGACTGAGAAAGATCCAAAATTAACACTCATAAATAAACTACTCAGCGAATATGTGGACAAACTCCCTGAGAGTCTAATTAATGAGCTCAGGGAAAAACTGTACCGACTAGATCTGAACGAAGCCCAACTAAGAAAAATCATTGACGAGGTCAACAGGGCATACATAAGAGCTCTAGTTGAGCCAGGCGAGGCTGCAGGCACAGTGGCTGCCCAGTCTGTGGGAGAGCCTGGCACTCAGATGACCCTCAGAACTTTTCACTATGCAGGTGTGAGAGAGCTCAACGTAACACTTGGTCTACCTCGGCTCATCGAGATCGTTGATGCTCGGAGAACCCCCTCCACGCCGACCATGACTATAAGGTTAGATGATGATCACAAGTATAGCCTCGAAAAAGCAAAAGAGGTCGCGTCGAGGATCGAGCGCATAGCCATAGAGAATATCGCAAAGAGCATAGAGTATGATATGGTAAATTCATCTTTCATAATCGAGATCGACCAAGAGATCGCTCAAGACAAAGGCATAGAGCTGGAATACGTGGCAAGGGCTCTCGAACGCCTCAAAGTGGGAAATGTGGAAATAGAAGGTAACAACATAATAATTACGCCAGCTACAACCTCTCCAGACAAAATAAAGAGGCTCAGAGAGAGGATCTTGGACCTCCGGCTTAAGGGAATAAAAGGTATAAAGAGGGTCCTGGTTCAGAAGGAAGGGGACGAATACGTCCTGCATACCGATGGATCCAATTTATCCGCAGTTCTTCAAGTCAAGGGGATAGACCCCCACAAGGTATATACGAACAACATCTCGGAGATAGCGGAAGTCTTGGGAATAGAGGCCGCAAGATCTGCAATAATAAAGGAGGCATTTCAGGTGTTAGATCAACAAGGTCTTGATGTAGACATGCGTCATGTGATATTGATTGCGGATCTAATGACTTGCACCGGAAAGATAAGGCAAATAGGTAGACACGGTGTAAGCGGTGAAAAATCAAGCGTCCTCGCAAGAGCGGCATTTGAAGTAACCGTAAAGCATTTATTGGATGCAGCTGCACATGGAGAAGAGGATGCATTGGAGGGCGTGACTGAAAACGTTATAGTCGGCCAGTCAATACCGTTAGGAACAGGGGTCGTCGAGCTCTTCATGCGGTTCCCGAAGGAAGGTGCGTAAAGAAATGGATCTGTCAAAGGAACTGAAGGTCGCCATCGGTACTGGAAAAGTTGAGATAGGCTATAAGGTGAGCCTCAAGGCTCTAAAAAAGAAGAGAGCTAAGCTAATTGTAATGGCATCAAATACACCAGAAAATCTCTCTTCAAGGATAAAGCAGTTTGCGGGAACAGAGGTCCCTCTATACCTGTTCCCAGGATCAAGCTGGGACTTGGGTGGCATATGTGGTAAGCCTTATCCTGTCACAACAGTAGCTGTATTAGACCCAGGAGAATCTTCCATACTCCAGCTGAAGGAGGGATGAGCCTTTCCTAACATAAGACTGACAGCAGATGAGATGCGATACATTGCATTGCTTGAAAATTTAACTGGTGCCATTGCAAAAGATTGCGTGTTGGAGCCAGAGGGCAATCGAATTATTTTCGTGATCCGTCCAGGCGACATGGGTCTCGCTATAGGCAAAAATGGCGTCAATATCGAGAGGGCTAGGAAAGTCATCGGTCGGAATGTTGAGATC
>JBMFMY010000013.1:0-14482 GCA_049970435.1 Candidatus Methanomethylicaceae archaeon | reverse complement strand
TTCCGGTCTTATTAAAGGAGTATATGAGAAGGCCATCGAATTACCAAACTGGGCTGACTGTGAAGAGAACCCTCTAGATATGAGCGTCGGCATTACATAGGATATTATCGAGCCGACTGTTATTCCAAGCACTCCACCAATGACGCCTACTATCCCTGCTTCTGAGAGGAATATTGCAAGAATGTTCCTGTTTTTGAATCCCAGAGCTTTCAGTACTCCAATCTCACGAGTCCTCTCGATAACTGATACAAACATGATGTTCATTATACCAAGACCTGCAACAAACAAAGAGATTGCGGCGATAGAACCAAGCAAAGTTGTCAACATGCCAGTTATCGATGTGACGATTTGAGTTATTTGCTTAACAGTCATTATGTTTAGACTGTTTCCGTAGATCGCCTTTATGTTGTCGACAACACTATCAACCGCGTCAGGGTTAACTGCTCTAACAAAGAGTGCGGAATAACTCGTCCTCCCGAGAAAGTTAGAAGCTCCCTTCAGCGACATGAACATGCTGTCATCCACAGATACCAGTGCCGTCATTCCGTAGGGCTCAAGGGATCCAACAACACTTGACACCATCCTCGAAGACCTTGAAATAGTCTCTATCGTGGCAGTCTGCCCCACGTTCACAAATGGTGAGGTTAAATCCTGTGGCTGGTGAACGTTTGCCCCAACGACTATCTCAGAGTAGCTGAGGGGTTGATACATTCTGCCCTCGCTAAGTTCGTACCCTGAGACCAAGATTCCAAACTGCGAAGGATCCACCCCAACCAGTTGAACAGTTCTCGAAGATTGCGTCCCGTACAACCTCACGCTCGATGTAACGACTGGTATCACGAGTTCTACATTTGGGATCTGTAGAATTCTATTGACGTCTTTATCAGTCAGGATCACTGATCCGGTGGCTGGTCTCAGGCTTATCGTGCTGGGTCCGAGTTTGCTCATCTGGTCAACTATGCTGGCTTGAATGCCCTCGGTCTGTGAGACCAATGCTATTACAGCCGCCGTTCCGACCATTATGCCAAGGATGGTGAGGGCTGCTCTCAGCTTCCTTTCACTTATGCCTCTGACTCCCCACTTCAGCATATCCATGGCTCGCATCTTCAAGACCTGCGCCTTTTGGAATACAATATTCCTGCTACTATTATGATAGCTACTAGAACAACACCAATGAGGAGAGGGTTAGATAATGGTAAAATGGCAGATGCTGAAGTGCCAGAAGCACTCGTAGTCGCATTTGTAGTGCTGACCACTATGTTAACTGGTACATTCAGTGTCCCTGTAAGTTTCTGCCCCAAACTGTCCCTGTAAGTGTATCCTAGGTTCAGGACGTATTTGCCAGTCGTGATGTTTGTAGCAGAGTATGTGAGTGTGAATGAAGAAGGAACATTGACCGCTAAGTCTCCCAAGAAGATCTTGTCATAACCGGCTGGCTGGAGCCCTTGATTTGCGCTCGGAAGGATGGTGACACTCTGGGCTGCAGTCGTACCTAGGTTGATTAGGCTAACGGTTATTGAGAAGGGTTTTCCGAGAGTGATCTGTGACGGGAAGGTCGACGAATCGAGGATTACCAGATCCACAACACCTCGAATGATAAGTCCGAGGTAATTGACCTGCTGCTTGCTCTTCAGATTTGAGTCGACATAAGAAGTCGTAACTGTGGCAGTAGTGAGAGTTCCAGACGCAGATGGTGATACGAATATCCTAAGCGGTATGACGACGCTTTCCCCAGAGCGAAGATCTCCTAGATACCAACTCCCGTCGCTGTCCAGGAGGGCAATTGATGTGGTCGCGCCCTGCGCTCCAGGGAATGCCAGCGAGACAGCAACAGAGTTCGCATCCCCGTCTCCAACATTCTTAACCGTTAGATTGACCTCGTTAACCTCTCCAGATCTAAGCTCGCTTTTACTGACGCTCACATCTATTACAGCCAAGGGTGAATAAATTGCAGGGACATTCAATGAAATGTATCTTGTTTCCTGCCTACTCCGTGATAGTGAGTCGTAGTACGATATTATTAGTGAAGACTGGTAAGCCATGCCGGATGCCGATGGGCTGACATAAACATCTGCCTCTATCCTTACAGTCTCCCCTGCACGGATCCTGTCTATTAGCCAACGACCATCAGAACCTTGCAATACCATGGGAAGACCCGCGGTGGTTGAAGGCGGCATGTTAAGAACAATCTGAACATATGAGGCATCGTTGTCTCCTTTGTTGCAAATTTGGATGCTCAGCCTGTTCAGTTCCCCTGCCTTAAGATCCTGCGGGAGAACGCTGGTCTCCAAATTGACAGATGGAGATGTGCTAAACGGGACAACCACACTCAGATATCGCGTCTCAGACTTCGACCTGATGTAATCAGAGTAGGACAGTGAGATAGTCAGTTGATATGTCTGTCCTGCGGAGGATGGCGAGGTGTACACCGTCAAAGGTATTGCTACTTCCTCATTTACGCCTATGGACTCGAAATTCCACCTGCCGTCGCTATCAATTAATGACAAGAGAGAGGAACCCGACGCAGCACCGGGCATGGTGAGTGACACAGAAACCAGCTTCGCATCGGCGTCTCCAACGTTCTTTATCTTCAAAAGAAGATCGTTATTCCTTCCGAAACTCAGTTCGTATGGTGAGATTGAAATCGAGAGGACCGCGCCGTGCGCCTCCAATGGCAAGACATAGACACCTATTGTCCGAGTCTCTGTTCTGGAACCGTAGTATTGGTAGTTCAATGTAACTGTGAGTTGATAGATCCCTCCTGCGGCGTTCGGACTAACATAAATGGTCAAGGGTATCGAGGCGGACTCGGAGGATGCGAGGCTGTCGATATACCAGCGTCCATCGCTGCCATTCAGTATCATTAGCGCCCCTCCACTCGCGGAGGCTGGAAGCGAGAGACTGACCCATATCTGGATCGCCGTCGTATCCCCCAAATTCTTAACTGTAAGGTATGCTTGGTTGTTGGTACCAGGTCTCAGGTTGGAATTATCAATGCTGACGCTAAGGTTTGGCGGTGCGGATGCAACCAACTGAACGCCGCCCAAAGGAAGCATGAATAAATAAAAGCCCAAAATCAGCAGAATCACTTTAGCGGGAAATCTATTCTCAATTGCTGACAATCTGTTTTACCTCCTTTTCAACTATCCCATCCTTCATCCACAACACTCTGTGACAGTATTCTATCAAGCTTAGGTTGTGCGTGACTATTATAATTGTTACACCCCTTTTATTTAAGTTATGTAAAGTGTCGATCACTTCGGCTGCTGACCTCGAGTCCAAGTTTCCAGTTGGCTCGTCTGCAAGGATTATTTGAGGGTTGTTGGCAAGCGCCCTAGCGATGGCAACTCTCTGCTGCTGGCCTCCACTCAACTCACTCGGTCTGTTCTTCTCGAATCCATTCAGCCCAACAAGAGCAAGCAACTCCATTGCTCGAGCCCGCCGCTCCTTTGAAGGTAGTCCTGAAGCGATCATGGGAACCTCCACGTTGTCCAGGGCGGTCATGTACGGTATCAGGTTAAAAGTCTGAAAAACAAAACCAATTTTTCTGTTGCGGAGCTCAGCTAGCTCGTCACTCTTAAGCTTGGAGATGTTGACGCCATCGATGATCACCTCACCTCTCGTGGGACGATCCAATACTCCAAAGAGATTCAATAGTGTGGTCTTGCCGCTTCCGGAAGGCCCCACGATGGCGACGAACTCCCCCCTTTTTATCCGCATATTCACCCCTCTCAGGGCAGGGTACTCGACCTTCCCTAATTTGTAGACCTTCCATAGATCTATGGCGACGATTACGTCTTCTGATACTTTTTCGGCGTCTTCAACCGCTTGATCTTGAATTACATGCAAAGCCAACTACCTCATAAATGATATCAATGTTGATATTTTCTGTGGAATATAAAGATTTGGGTTATAGGGCTCTGTTAACTTATTGATGAGAAAATTTAAAGATGATTAAAGAGTAGTTCATTATATTAGGGAGAAGAATTTGATAGTTGAGGTATACACTATATTAGAACACTAGGTTGATTCGATTTGACGCTACTAGAGCCCCTCCTTACATACGGATACCTAGGTACGTTCACAATAGCCGTTCTTGGCAATGTAGTTCCTTTCCTACCAGTTCCGTACCTCATACCCATATTCTTGCTGTCACAAGTTCTTGACCCTTTATTTGTGGGCATCACAGTAGGTGTTGGCGCAAGTTTAGGAAAATGCGTGTCCTATGCAATAGGAAGAGGAGGGAGGGCCATAATCAACGAGAGAAAGAAAAAGGAGCTGGAATGTTTTGGCAACCTATTAGGAAAGTATGGTATAATTGCTGTTTATCTATTCGCATCGTTGCCTCTTCCGGACGACATCATAGTGATGCCTTTTGGTATAATAAAGTATGATTTCAAAAAATTCTTCGTAGCTCTTCTTTTGGGGAAGCTGACGCTGGGGATGATCGTCGCATATGTTGGGAGGTTCTCGGTCGAATTTGCAAGAATATTTATCGGAGATGGACACTCGCTACCGACGATAGTGATTTCGGTTTTGTTGATGCTAATCTTCACTTGGATAATCTACAAGATAAATTGGATCGAGGCTACAGAGTACGTTGAGAAGCACGGGGTAATTGCTTACATAAAGTTCATGTTGCAAAAGAAAAAGATGTGAGCAACAAACGATTTTGACTATCTTTGAAAGGTTAAGTTTTAAAATGCAGAGCTACACATGCTATTCGGCGAAAGTGCTTGAAGGTAACGCTTCTTTCATTTACCCCCGACCCAGAAAGAGTGGTTGCAGCTTCTGCTAGACAGTGTTATTCTAAATTCAGTGCCACAAAGGCGCTGAGAGAACTCACTGAATCGGACATTCAGAGACTGCTGAAAAAAGTGATAGGGAGCGGACACCTCTCAGTGCTAGAGCATGCGAGCTTCACATTCGCGATAGAGGGCATTTCGAGGGCATGTAGCCATCAGCTAGTCAGACACCGTATAGCGTCCTATTCTCAGCAGAGCCAAAGGTATGTAAAACTTGATGAGATCGAGTTTATTGTCCCAGATACGATCTCTAAAAACGATGAATGGATGAAGGAGTTCTGCGAAGCTCTAGAATTGTGCAAGAGATGTTATAAAAGGCTTCTTGAAAGCGGCGTGCCCGCCGAAGATGCCAGATACATACTCCCTCAAGCCACCCCAACTAAGATAGTCGTGACCATGAACGCCAGATCTCTCATCAACTTTTTTGAATTGAGATGCTGTCTTTCCGCCCAGTGGGAGATAAGAAGGTTAGCTGAGGAGATGCTCTCACTGGTTAGAGAAGTGGCACCGAACATATTCGAGAATGCTGGACCTTTCTGCGTTACGAGGAAGGTCTGTCCTGAGAAGAAGTACGATTGCCCGAAGTGGGTTGAGCTCTACAAAAAATCAAGTAAATAGTGCCTTAACAGCCTCCAGAGACCCCTCTCTAACTATTATCTCCAGTGTATATTCTGGTCGTATCTCAAGTGAGGGATCAACAGGTATGTATCTTTCACTTTTGTCCTTTACCCGGACGATCATCCACTCGTTCTTAAGAGGAAGGTCTTTTATCTGCATCCCGATGGCAGGAGCGTTCTTGCCAACCTTTATCCTAACTCGCTTTATCCCCAGGCTCTGATATATTTGGGAGGTTGCTCCTTCTTCATAAAGGAAAGTACCACCACCCCTGGTTATACTGAGGATCTTCTCTGCGGCAGCCTCCTCTGGGCATATTGTGTGAGTTATGCCGAGCTTGCTCGCGATCTTAGAGAGACGGGGGTCGCTCACCCTTGCGATGACCTTCTGAATGCCCTGATCCTTAGCCAATAAACAGCCGAGTATGTTCTTTTCATCGTGACCGGTCACAGCTATGAATATTTCATATTCTTTTATGTTTATGCTGCTTAAATCGTCTATATCAGTTATGTCGCCCTTGAACACAAGAACGTCAAACTCACTGGAGATCTCTTTGCATTTCTCCTCGTCTACATCCACCACTGCCACATCATTCCCATTTTCCTTCAATTCTTTTATGAGGATCTTTCCAGTTCTTCCAGCGCCACCGATTATCACTTTCATAAAGGCACCTCAACATGGGATAATTTTATAGTAGAATTCTTATATATACAGGGTTATCGATTTGGATTTAAAAGTTAAAAATCTTGTTCTCACGAGTGAAATTCCATGGGCGGCAATTCTCAAGAGATCATCGGCGGTTTTGCTGCTCTCCTCTTGATCATGGGGATTATAATTCTTGTGCCATCCTTACCTGCTTTGATATACGCCGAATATGAAATCTTACCGGTTTTCGTTGTACCTGCCATGATTGCCATCGCTTCAGGGACTTATCTAAGCACAAAACACCCTCTCGCAGAGGAGCTCTCCATAAGGGCAACAATTATCATTGCTAGCGCTGGGTGGATCTTCGTCTCTGCCATAGGTGCAATACCTTACATGGGCATAGGTATGGGCTGGCTAGATGCATTCTTCGAGTCTATTTCGGGTTTCACCACAACTGGGATGACGTTGATCCCCATCTTGGAGGAGTGCCCAAGAGCGATACTGTTCTGGCGGAGCCTCACCCAATGGGTTGGAGGAGTAGGAATAATTCTGTTGTTTACAACCATGCTTAAGGGCAGCATGAGCACATGGCGACTTTACGCTCTTGAGGGGGGCAGAGAGAAGTTTACACCAAGTGTTAAGGAAAGTGTGAAAAACATACTGATTATCTACACATTTTTGACGGCTGTTTGTGCGATTGTACTTTATGCATGCGGCATGGGCGCCTTCGATGCCATCAATCATGCAATGACTGCACTATCAACTGGTGGGTTCTCCACAAGAACGAGCAGTATTGCAGAGTTCAATCCGACAATAAAAATTACGTTGGGAATTTTCATGATTCTGGGTGCCACCAGTTTTGTCCTATTATACAACTTGATTAAGTTGGATGCCAAAAAGATTGTAGGGGATCCAGAATTTAAGACTATGATATTCATATTAGTATTGGGAGGAGCCGCAGTATCTACTTTGCTCTTAAGTGTAGGTGGAGGATTCTTTAATGGCATTATTGACGGATTTTTCAACGTAATCTCTATACTCACTACAACAGGCTACACAAGCGCAAACATTAACCTGTGGCCCGGTACAGCAAAGGCAATTATGTTGATCCTGATGATTATCGGGGGGAGCGCAGGCTCCACAGCTGGAGGCATCAAAGTGTGGCGCTTTGTTGTGCTGTTCAAGATACTCAAGAGGGAAGTCGAAAAAATAACTTTCCCGCCTTCTGCAGTTATACCCGTGAAGATAGGCGAAAAAGTTCTTGACGATGAGTATATCATGAAGATCGAAGCCTTCATTTTTTCTTATACGCTCTTGGTTTTACTTTCCTTTCTTGCACTGAGTTTTACTGTTCCGGATCTGTTTGGTACACTCTCTTTGGTGATCTCGGCTGTGAGCAATGTCGGTCCTGCATTCTATCCTGTTTTTGAGTTAGATGCTTTCTCGAAAAGCATACTTATAATAGGAATGTGGGCTGGAAGGCTTGAGTTGCTCCCTGCGATAGCTTTCGTCGCAAAAGAACTTCCATCAACCGTGAAAGAGTTTTATTTAGAGAAAAGGCGAAAAAGAAGCGGTTCTTGAATTTACTTTTGTGCGATGGCTCTTAGACGTACCTCCCTTCTTCTCTGTGCCTCAGAGAACCTCCGCTTCTCCTCATCAGTCTCAGGGATCAGCCTAGGAACCCTTTTCGGTCTACCATTTTCATCAAGAGCCACCATTGTACAGTACGCTGAAGCTGCATGGACAACCTCGCCCGTGCGCGGGTTCTCAGCCTCTACGCGAACTCCGATTTCCATTGATGTGTTACCAACGAAATTCACAGATGCCTTGAGTATTAGTAGGTCTCCCACACGGACCGGTTTGTGAAAGTCCATTCTATCCATTGAAGCTATCACCACATTAGATCGAGCGTGGCGCATCGCGACTGCCGCCGCGATCTCATCTATATATCTTACTATGGCGCCACCAAAAACATTCCCAGCAGGGTTTGCATCTGATGGAAACATCCACCGCACCGAAGTTAATGCAGAATCACTAACTTTTTTGGCCTCTTCAGCCATAGAATAACCACCAAGACTTTCAAGACTCCAGATCCTTAAATATTTAGTTTTTGAATTGGGCAACTGGTAGATCCCGACTTGAACTGGAGATCCACTTTCGCAATCTTCAATAGTGAACTACCTCCCTACAAGTAGGGGGGCTTCCATCCTCATCTAGGGTTCTAGCACGGAATCACCGATGGTTAGGGCGAGTTCATCTATCGCCCCCGCCAGCTTTCGGCTCTTTTAAGCCTCACTGGTCTTACCCTTCAGATAGGTCCCTGCCTTCTGAAGTAGTCTTATACACGTGTCGAACTCCAGATCGTATCGCAGCCCGCACCCCGTGCATATTACACGCCTACCTTTTCCTTTTAATCTGCCACCGCACTTGTGGCGCTCGCTTGATGTACCCCATTCATTGTAGCGGACCGCTATTATACCTCGCTCCTTTAGCTTCTCTATCATCCACTTAGCCTATCGTAGCTCCAGTTCAAGATCTTCCACGCTTATCGCCATCTCTGTATTTGTGGTAGCGTATGAGTTCTGACCGATGATGACGATCTCCTCTTTTGTCTTCGCAACTTCTTTGCCGTCTTTCTATCGTAATCCTCTGCCACGCTCCTTCGTTTGTGCCTCAAATGCTTCAGTATATTCCACTCCCTTAATCTCTGCAGGTGCGCTACACGATCGTTCAACCCCTTCATCCTCAACCCTTTCTTATTACGGAGTAATAGGAAGTTTCTTGGGTGCTTCGGCAGCTTCACGGAGGCCACTTCTCGATTAACACCCACAACCCCTCTTACTGCATGGACGGGTTGAGCATAAACAAGATATTTACAGAGGAGATGGACAGAGTATTTGCTCTTCTCAACGATTTCAAACCCGCATATCTCTGCGGCGGAACGGAGCTTATCGGGGTGCCATCTCGAGGGATTAAGTAGAATAGTAATCTTCTCGCCTTTCTCCAAAGTGGATATCCGTGCAACGAGCGGTGTGACCTTTATGTTCGCAAATTCTATCACGCCTGTCCTCTTATCAATTCGTAGGTATCTTCTTCAGTATACTCCTTTTTGAAATACAGGGTTCGGAAGGCTCGCTTCAATAACTTATACCATTTCGTGCCTTGCCTTGCACGGCTGAGCATCCATTCCCAGCTCTCATGCGCCTCCATGTATTGTTCCCACATCCATAACGCTTTATCACGTGCCTGCTGCACGAATGCGGAACTCAACCCCGTTATCTGCTGGATCTCATGCTCGAAAGGAGAACAGTCAGTTTTTGATCTTAATCCGTTCGCCTTTATCCGCTCGCTCTACAGCCGGACCGCATAGGTCAGCCGAGCGGTAAGGTTATCAAGATAGCCAAGCTTCTTCTTTGTTATCGCATAGTCAGATACTCCACGACTAAAGTCGGGAGTCTCCTTGCGGTGGTATCGATGATGAACGGGTATCTTTAGTGTGCGTTGGAGTTCAATCGGTGCTTCCTCCTCCCCGCTCCACGTTGGATCACCTATTATCCCGTTACAACAGTATTTCGGTCTCATGATATATACCATAAGGTCTATTTAAACACCTTTTAGGTATAGTATGGGGAAGGAGAGCTCAGCGGTCTACAGCATCAACTATATTGTTTGGTGCCCGAAGTATAGGAAGAATGTTCTTGAGGGGGAGGTGAAAGAATTCATCGAAGATCAGATCCAGACGATAGCAGCAACGAAAGGCTGTGAGATATTTGAGCTTAGGTTATGCCGGATCACATTCATCTCTTTATCTCGGCTCCGCCTTTTGAAGCACCAACGAATAGAGATTTTGAAGGGAGTTACGGGGTTAAGACTATTTAAAAAGTATCCGGAGTTAAGGAAAGAGTATTGGGGGAGGGCATATATGGTCTCCGAGTTATTATATCGGGACACATGGGCATGTATCTGCCGAGATGATCCAGAGATATATAGAGGAACAAAAGACCAACTTATCCACCTAACAAGTTAGGTGGTCTTCTTGGAGGTGATATGATAAAGGCAGTGAACTACCCCTCCCTATCGGGCGGGGTCCTTGCGGATTGAAGATAAACAATGAATAATCTTTAAAATGGAATGTGTGTCAGCTTTGCCAATTCATGCCAAGAGTCGTCTAACTTCACGAGTCCAACAACAAATGCTACCACATCACATTCGACTGGGGTAAGAACGATCATTTTTCGGGACTCGTAATCAATATGCGAGATTATTCCAAGTCCAACAAAATCACCGTTCGGCCCAGTCATTCCTAAAATGATCCCTCTCTCGAATCCTCTAGGTACTATCATCACTTCGTTAATTCTTGTAATCTCTTTGATCTTATTCCATGTGTCAAGATCTGCCTCTCTATCGGTGACCAAAAACAAAAAGTCGTCACCCAGCTCCCCGTAGAAGAGCTTCATGGATAGTTCTCTCTGCAGTTCTTGTAACAGGCCAGACGGTAGTGGTTTACCATATGTGTAATGCGCATTCACAATGGGAGTATTTTGGAGATCAAATGTTCTCTCTTTACTTTTTGCGAAGTATCTTTGGAAAGCATCCTCACGCCTAGCTTTCCTTTCCTCTCTGCTACGCGTCCTAGACGCTGGAGAAGTGGTAACTCTAAGGATTGAATATTTACTAATTTTTTCCAGGACTCTTATCAGATCCTCTAACTCGGAATTCCGCTGAATTGCCACCACGAAGTCCGGCTCAAGCGATTGAATCAGTGAGAACTTGAATTCGCGTGCCCTCCTTCCTGAAATCCACCCACAGGTATTGACAAAGACGAGGTCTGCACCTTCGGCAATTGCCCCATCCATCAAGAACCTGGCACCGACTATTACGCGCAAGGGAAGCTCTGAAGGAGATGTCGAGCCAATGAAAAATGCACTCTTCAAAGGAATATTGTGGAGCGATACTATGCCGGATCTAAGAAATCCTAAACCAACAGTTGTAGGGGGCGAAATCTCCCCCTGTCCAGGATCGGCATCGATGACAGCCACTTTAAAACCGCGATCATAGGCGATGTTGGAGAGGTATGAGGTGAATGTGGTTTTACCGCTATCTACATCTCCGAGTGCTATAGCCTTTACTGGAGGCTTTTTGTTGAGAATTGTTTCCGCTGCCCTCTTCCAATCCGCTGGTATTGCGCCGTTGAATTCCTCTAAACTCGCACCAGAACCTATCCAGAATTCAAATGTTGAATCAGACTCTGCCTCTATGGGGACGGATCTGCCCTTCGGGATGATAACGTCTTCGCCCACATTGATTTTTTTACCCAATACCAACAAGCAACCTTCATGGAGATGAATGCGGGTAGGACCGTTCGCCAAGTAGGATCTGCCTCTGTTGCACCTTATCAGAGACATCTCTTTACCCTCCTCTCGATCCCTCCCGCCAATGTACTGGTGAGCGGCCGGTCACCTGGTCCTCATTTTCTCCCATCTCAATTTCAATTAGTGTCTAAAGCCTTTAAATAACCGCTCACGAATACCCTTAATTGCAGGGCCTCTTGGAAAAAGTAAAAGTGATCAGTATGAGCCAGTATTTGAAAAATAATGGTGGACCCACAGATCCCTTCGAAGACATTGCAAAAAACATTCTTACCACATTGAAAGAGAAGGGGGGACGGGCAAACTTCTCAGAGCTTGAGAGATGGGCAGAGCTGTCAGATGTGGGAAAGTATACGCTAAGGACAGTAGTAAATGAGTTAATCGCTCGAAACATGCTTCGGGCGCCTGAGGGTTTTTATGATGCTGAGTCGGATATAGAGCCCCCCATTCCAAAGGTTGTTGTGCTGCCTCGATTCTCTCCATCAGACATTGAAAAGCTCAAGGAGTACCTCAGAGAATACCACAGTGTTGGTATATTGAGGCTCTTTGAGGATCTCAGCAGAGTTGGTATAAAGGAAGTCAATGAGGTCTTGAAAGAGGCCGTTGAAAGTGGGTATGCTGAACTGACTCCGACAGGAGTCGTTAACGCCACAAGCAAATTGATCTCAGACGTAGCATACCAGAAGAAGTCTGCCTGAAACTTTTTGCAGAGTACTCCACTCGCAGAATCACACATTATGAGCCGCACGTTGTGGTCTGCGGCTCGCATTGCAAAAAGCAAAAAATAAAGGCGACTGCGACAGAGACATGCATGTGATCGGTATGGCAGAAAAACCAGAAGAGAAGACCATTGGGATATTTAACGGAACCGCTAAAATCGGGGAGATTTTGGCAGGCTTCTCCCAATTGACGCTTACTCCCCAGGACATGACAAGCCCTGTAGCCCTGCAGATGGCTATAAGCAGGATCTATGAGGCGATGACAAAGGCTATTTCATCGGGACCGAAGAAGAAGTACGTAGCAGAGGTGAGGTTCACAGACTCTCTGGGGAACCCTGTTGTTTTGGCATTAGATCTTGGGGAAAGGATGCCGCCATTCATAAACAGGGAAGTGAAGGCAAGGATCCTCATAGAGCTCTTCGAAGATTCTCAGCAATAATTAAGATTTGCAAAAATTAAGATCGGATATACCCCAATTTTCAGATTTGATGAATCATCGCGGCGCCTAAAGGAGCTTTGGGATGAGTTCCCTGAGGTCTTTGATGAATCGCCTTCCTTTTTTCCTGCCCTCCCTGTCTAGATAAAAAGCCAGTACCCCCGCCCGGCGGGCACTGATGTAGTCCAGCTCCATGCTATCGCCCACGTGAGCCATCTGTGATGGCTGTATGTAGAGGCGGCGACAGATCTCTGAGTATGCACGCTCATCCTTCATCATTTTGAGGTCCGAAAGAGTGGAATAGATGTGTTTGAAGTAGACTTGCAGTGGTTTGGTCGTGATTTCTAAGAAGAGCCTCGAAGAGTTGGATATTATCATGAGCTCATAATTTTCCTTGAGCTTCTCGAGGACTTCTATGACTTCAGGGTAAAGCGTGACTGCGTCTTTGTACTGATTTACAAAAGATCTCGGGTCAATATTCAGCCTGTACCTTTTCACCCAGTACTCCAGATCATACCATTCAGGTCTGTTCGGCCCAATAGTATTGTAGTCGCTGTACAGCATCTTCTTTGCGTCCTCCAATTGTATGCCCCACTCCTCTGAGACTGCCTGGGGTAGAGCCTCGAGCCAGACGAGGTCTGCGAATGAGGGTGTTACCAAAGTGCCGTCCACATCAAACGAGACAAACCTGATGTTTCTCATCATAAAGGTCACCAGAAAATTATTTGGTCTGCCAACGGGCTTATCAGTACAGATTGTATAAAAAAGTGTTTGTTAAGTTAATCATGGAGGACTTGGGGGTGGAGGAGGTGGCTGTGGTGCTGAGGTCTGCGGAGGTTGTGGTTGCGGTACAACTGGAGCCACTGCATAATCGTACATCAAGCCAATACTTCTTGCCAGGAATATCAATAAGAGGATTCCGAGAAGATCCGAAATTATCCATCCGATCATCGGTATCATGCCGAATACACTTACCACCATGCCGAGAACGACGGCAACTATGAGCCAGAAAAGGTATCGCATGAGACCTATCTTGTTTATTATTGTTATTATCTCGCCCACAGCGAATGCTTTGCCAAACGAATCGGTCTTGAACATGTGGACTATCCCTATCCCCGCCACGATAGAGATCAAAAAAGCGACGACAAATGTGAGAAGGACCAGTATAAAAGACGCAACTCTGAGCAGGATCATGGGCTGTGTAGCATAGGTCATCATGTGCTCCCATCGCAACGCTCTGAAGACGGGTATGAAAGTAACCAGAAAGAGGATTATGACGGGTATCGCCCAGATCAGCCCTGCAGTTATGGCTTTTAGACCATCAACGAATAGATCCCAGAATCCGTGGAGGATTGGAGGTGTTTTTGATTCAGATTTATCTTTTATCACCCTGCCATAGTACCCAATTGCGATGAGATTTATTACGGGGATTATAGAGACGATCAATAGGATTAAAACGTCACCAAACCTGGATAGGAATGCTTTGGTATAGTCAGCAGCTTTTGAAAAAATTTCAGAAATGTTCATAATTATCTTATGAGAGATACACACACGATTATAAAAAGGTTCACTCGGAAAACTCCCGGTTCCAGTCTGGAATCGAGTACACATTATCAATACTGCACCGATATTTTCCTATATGGAGATCCAGGCTCAATCTCCTAAAGAATGTTGCTTAAAAATTCATAAATTGGTCGTGTTTTGAGAGAGTAGTACAGTGAACTACCTCACCCTTACGGATGGGGTCTTATTGCGAGGTGAATAAAAATCCCCTAACTACGTCATTGCCTATCACTCCTCACAAGGATATAACTAATCGACCCTGATCTCTGCATCTCTATAGAATGAACTCTGAGAGGGGCTGTATAAAGGGGGCATTCTAGGACTATTGTG
>JBMFMY010000012.1:0-14510 GCA_049970435.1 Candidatus Methanomethylicaceae archaeon | reverse complement strand
GAAGGAAGAGAAAGAAGAAAAAGTCGTTGAGGAAAAAGTGGTAACCGTAATCCTCCGACATGCTTATCTCACATATGGCAGAAAAGCCGCTCCTAAGGCAATTAAGTTGGTCAGAAAGATCAGCCAAAAGATTGCCGACACGGAAGACGTAAAAATCGATAACGAACTGAATGCATTACTGTGGTCCCGAGGCAAGACAAAAACTCTTAGAAAGATATCAATTAAGGTTCAAAAACTTGAAGATGGGACTGCTAGAGTGCTCCCTGCGGGGGCATAACTTCATTTGCCAATCTCTCGACTTTCGTTGTACGGTAACCCAAACATAGGTGCTTTCCTATTTGCCACTGATAAGTTCGTCCTTGCCCCTCCCGATGTACCCACAAAATTTGCCAAAGAGATATCCGCAACACTAAAAGTCCCTCTCCACCAGACCACCATCTGTGGTAGCGTCCTTCTCGGAATATTTATCGCAGGCAATTCAAATGGCATACTGGTCCCACACAACGCAAAAGAGGAAGAGATATCCTTTATCGAGAAAAACGTTGGCGTTCCCGTATTTCAGTACGAAGGCAAGAAGAACGCCCTTGGAAATATGATCCTCCTCAACGACTCTGTTGCTTTGGTTGGGGTTGGAACCGACCCTGAGCTTAAATCACTCGTCTCAAAAGCTCTCAATGTGGACGTATACGAGGGAAGCATCGCTGGGTTGCATCTACCAGGTGTCTGCGCCGTTATAAACAACAAAGCGATGCTATGCCATCCACAGACAACCGAAGACGAAGCGAAAAAGCTTGGGGAAATTTTTAATATCCCTGTTAACATCTCTACCGTTAACTGCGGCTATCCATACCTTAGGGTTGGGATGCTCGCAAACTCTTACGGCGTGGTCGTCGGAGAGGCGACCACTGGACCTGAAATGGCGCATATTGAGGCATCCTTAGGTCTGATCGGGTGATGTGTATGAGCAAAACCTTCTTGATCAAGGGTAAAGCGAAAATGGGCATAAACTGGGTCAACTTCAAAAAACTGGTAACTGCAAGCAAAAAAGAATTGGCGATCGAAAAAGCTCTTTCCACATTGGGTGGAAATCATAAATTGAAGAGGTTCCAAATAAAGATCGAATCGGTAGAAGAACAGGTCGGTGCATAAAAGATGAGCGCCCCCCCTCGCCCAACAAAGCGCCCCGCACCCAAAGAGGAACTTGACTCGCTACTGGTGGAGTTCTCCAACCTCAAAGCATACGCCGATGTCTTGAGACAGCAGTTAGAGTTCACAACGGGCGCCCTAGCCGAGCTGACCCTGAGCAAAGCCTCCCTCTACGAGATAAAGAACAGAGAAGGTAAAGCTGAGACCCTGATACACATAGGGGCTGGAAACTACATAAGGGCTCATCTCCAAGACGTCAAGAGCGTCGTGGTGGGCGTTGGATCGGGGATATCCATAGAGAAACCCCTCGACAATGCCATCTCGGATGTGGAAGAGCGGATAAAGAAGGCGCAGGCTCAGATCTCCTCCCTGCAAAATCAGTACCTCCAGGTCGCCACAAGGCTGGACAAGCTCCAACTCAGGATAGACCAGCTATATTCTCAAATAGAGGTTTCGGGGAAGGAGTAATTCTTGTTTGATCGTCTCAAGAATATCTTCTCCTCCGTCGTGGAAGGTATCTCTACAAAACCAATCTCCGAGAAAGACCTAGAGTCATGCCTGTGGGAATTCCAGTTAGCCCTTCTTGATTGCGACGTCGCCCTTCCGGTCGCCGAGGAGTTTGTTTCCAGACTCAAGTCCGCTCTAATCGGCAGAAAAGTGAACCGATTTGAGGACATATCGCCCCTTGTTGAAGAAACCTTTCGCTCCCTACTCAGGGAGGGACTAAGCTCTGCAGATATCCTCTCGATAGTCTCGTCAAAGAAGCCCTTTGTTATAATGTTTGTCGGCATCAATGGAACTGGAAAGACCACAACGATCGCAAAAGTTGGAAAATACCTTATGGACAGGGGTCTGAAAGTTGTCTTCTCATGTAGCGACACCTTCAGGGCCGGCTCAGAGGAGCAGTTAGAAGTCCACGCCAAACGGCTCGGCATTAAGGTTATAAAGCACAAATATGGGGCGGACCCTGCTGCGGTTGCCTACGATGCCATATCTTACGCAAAGTCGAACCAGATAGATGCAGTTCTGATAGACACCGCAGGCAGGATGCAGACCGATAGAGGTCTTATGGACGAATTACAAAAGATACACAGGGTTGCCAAACCAGACCTCACGATCTTCGTCGGCGACTCTCTCACGGGGAACGACGCGCTCCAGCAAGCTCAGGAGTTCAACAAATTCGTCCCATTAGATGGCGTGATCCTGACCAAGGTCGACGCGGATGCTAAGGGCGGGGCTGCAATATCAATATCCAACGTAATCAAGAAGCCAATTTTCTTCCTAGGCACAGGTCAGGGCTACGACGATCTTGTAGCCTTCGACCCCGAATGGGTTATTAAAAATATTTTATCAAAGAAGAACAAAAACTAAACAACCATAAATAAAAACCAGAATTTTCTAGCGTAAAAGTTTTAAGTCACGTTTTTAATTGAAAAAACCTCAAAAGGTGGTATTATGAGAACCATGAGAGGAAGAGATCTCCTCACACTCTCCGACTTTACCAAGGAGGAGCTCGAGAAGATCCTAGACCTCTCAATAAGCATGAAGCACGATGTGAAGTGCGGCAACTACATAAGACCATACCTGAGCGGCAAGACCGTGATACTTCTATTCCAGAAACCATCAACGAGAACACGCCTCTCCTTCGACGTAGGCGTTCACCAACTGGGTGGACACCCAATATACCTAAACTGGAATGACCTGCAACTCGGAAGAGGAGAGACCATTGCCGACACCGCAAGGACATTTGATGCCTATGCAGATGGTATAGTGGCTAGAGTCTTCAAACACTCAGACCTGGAGATAATGGCTGAGAATGCCCGTGCACCTGTAATAAACGCCCTCAGCGACCTGGCTCACCCGTGCCAAGCCCTAGCTGACTGTCTGACAATCATCGAGAAGAAGGGGAAGATTGAGGGCACAAACGTGGTCTTCGTTGGTGATGGGAACAACAACGTCTGCAGATCCCTCGCAGAAGCTGTATTGAAACTCGGAGGCAACATGACAATCGCCTCTCCAAGCAAGTACCAGATATCCCAGTCTTACGCTGACTCGATAAAGAAGGGCGCCGCCAAGGGTGCATCCCTGACTCTGGTGGAGGACCCCAAGGTCGCGGTCAAGGACGCCGACGTGATCTACACAGACGTCTGGGTTTCCATGGGGCAGGAATCCGAGAAAGAAGAGAGGATGGCCGCTTTTCGCCCATACCAACTCAATTCAGAGCTCCTAAGCCACGCACCTCCAGATGCTATAGTCATGCACTGTCTGCCTGCCCACAGGGGCTACGAGATAACTGACGATGTTATAGACGGCAAGAATTCTGTGGTCTGGGATCAAGCTGAAAACAGGCTCCACGCACAAAAAGGTATTATGGTTCTGCTGATCTAATCGATCTGGTGCCCTCGTTGAAACTCTTGGTCTTCTCGACTGGAGACCCCGCTGGCAGGAACATCTCTTCTCACCTTCTTTCTGAACTGCCCTTCAGAGAGGTCCCTTTTGGAAACTCTGTAGCCCACGCTTACAACGATTTCTATCTCATAGATACCGACTCCCCCCTCATCAATTTGTCCCTTTCCACAAATGGAGCCGAGTGGATACTCTGCCTCTCCAAACACAGGAGTGAGTCCGGGATCCGGTGCCTCACTGTACACACTCCCGGGAACCTTTGTGACCATGCCGATCTCGGAGGAAGACCAAAGGAGGTCGCCATCTCCAACCCTCCCCTTCAGAGGTCGCTTCTGAAGGGGCTCAAGCGCGCGGCCTCTGATCTAAACTTGAACATACCGGTCTCAATAGAGGCAACCCATCACGGTCCCACAAGCCTTTCAGTCCCGGTGACCTTCATAGAGATCGGAAGCGACGAGGCTGCATGGGTGGACGACACACTGGGGAAGGCTGTGGCTAAGGCAGTTTCCTTTGCCATAAAATCGCCGCCCGAGGGAGGCGAGGGCGCGATCGGTGTGGGCGGTGGGCACTACTCGGAGAAGTTCACCCACCTCATAATAGAGGGAGGCGCGCTCATTGGTCACATAATTCCAAAGTACGCAATGAACGAGGGCATGGATCCCTCCATGTTCCAAGCCTGCACCCAGAGGTCCATTATTAAGTGCACCAAGGCATACGTTGACTGGAAGGGAACCCCTTCCAAGTACAAGGAGGCACTAAAGGACATGGGAGGTATCGAGTTGGTTCGGGTCTGACCTTCCAGCAAATACAAATGCCTTCATCCCCCAAAATCCTTGGACTAAAACCAAAAATACTTGGAACAAAACTTTCAATTCCAAAAACAACTGAGCCTCTCCTCAAAATTTCCATGCTCGCCTAGTTTGGCTTTTTGTGGAAAGCTTTAAATTGTACCTTATCTTTCTCCCTTTTGCTCTTATGGAAATAGGCAGATGAGATCTAATGAACCTCTCCGACTCTATACGCTCAATGGTCAAAGTCCTGAAACTCTCCAGAAAGCCTGACATGGATGAGTTTAAACTATCGCTCAGGATCTGCCTCTTGGGCATGATAGCAGTCGGAGTCTTTGGCTTCATAATCCAGCTGATCTCGACACTGATCATCGGCTCAGGGGGCTGAAATATGTCCTCTACGCAGACTGCGCCTTCGAGGATATTTGCCATTCGCACCACCGCAGGGCAGGAGAAGAACGTCGCGCTACTCATAGAGCGCCGTTGCATCGCTAAAAAGATACCCGTCATGGCTATCATCTCGCCCCCAGACGTGAGCGGATACGTATTCCTCGAGGCCAGCGGTCCCAACATCGTCAACCTCGCCATCGAGGACATAAAACACGTCAAGGGATGGGTCGCCGGAAAGGTAGAGTTCGACGACATAATACGCTTCATAATGCCGAAGCCGGTGGTCGACGTCATAGAGGTTAACGACAAGGTGGAGATAGTCTCCGGCCCCTTCAAGGGGATGCAGGCAAGGGTCACCAGGGTTGACCGCTCAAAAGCCGAGGTCACGCTCGAACTCCTCGAGGCCCCATACACACTCCCTATAACAATACGTGCAGAGCATGTCAAGGTTGTATCCAGGGCTGAGGCATCCAAGATCGAAGCCAAGGAGTCGGAGAAGGAGAAAGAGAAAGAAAAAGAGAAGGGAAGAGATGAGAAGACCCACATCTTTGAAGCCTTTTCCAAGCTATAGGAGGAGTAAGATTGGGAACTAAAAAGACCTTCAACTTCTTGGTGGATGGTGGAAAGGCTACTGGGGGACCCCCGATAGGACCTTCGCTGGGTCCTATTGGTGTGAACATCCTCCAAGTAGTGAACACCATAAATGAGAAGACCAAGGAGTTCGAAGGAATGAAAGTTCCGGTAAAGGTAATCGCCGACCCAGATACCAAGGAATTTGAGGTCGAGGTCGGTGTACCCACCACCACCGCCCTGATAGTGAAGGAGCTGAAGCTGCAGAAGTGCTCCAGCAACGCAAAGGCGGAAAAGGTGGGAGACCTCAGCATTGATGCCGCACTCAAAATTGCCAAAACTCGGTATCCTCTCTCTGTCGCCAAGACTCTGAAGTCGTGCCTCAAAGAGGTTCTTGGTACCTGCGTCAGCATCGGCGTTACCGTGGCCGGTAAAGATCCACGCGAAGTCCAAAAAGAGGTCGATTCCGGAGTATACGACGACCTCATAAAGAAATGGGAGGAACAGTAGCATGCAACTCGACCTACAAAAACTGACATCTGCAGTCGAAGAAGCCAAAAACAACTCCAAGAAGCGCAACTTTGTGCAGGCAATGGAGCTCTTTGTGAACTTCAAGGATCTAGACGTAAAGGCGCCAGAGAACAGGATAAACGAGATCGTTCCTCTACCGCACCCGATCGGGAAGGACATAAAGGTCTGTGTAATCGCTGATGGAGACCTTGTCACAAAGGCCAAGCAGGCAGGCGCCGACTTGGTCCTCACCAAACAGGATCTCGAGCAGTACGCCGGAAACAAGAAGGCAGTCAAGAAGCTTGCCGAGAGCTACGACTTCTTCGCCGCAAGAACTGACCTGATGGCACTGGTTGGCAAAATCCTCGGTCCGGTGCTCGGCCCAAGGGGAAAGATGCCTGATCCTGTGCCACCAACGGCCAACATAGAGCCATTAATCAAGAAGTACCGAAACTCTGTCAGGATAAGGATCCGGGACCAACCAACCGTAAGGTGCAGAATAGGCTCTGAGGAAATGGACTCCAAGAGCATAGCTGAGAACATAATGGCTGTCCTCAACGCTTTAGAGCGGCGCATCAAGCTCGATCAGTTCCTGTCCTCCATTGTCATCAAGACTACGATGGGTAAGCCCGTGAAGCTTAGATGAAGATGAGGTGATCTACTTGCCAAGAAAGACACTCGAGAAAAAGAAGCTCGTGGTTGATAAGCTGGAGTCTCTCCTCAAAAAGTACTCGGTGTTTGCCATCGCCGACCTCCGCGCCCTCAAAGCCAACCAGATCCAAGTCCTCAGGAAGAAGTTCAAGGACGACTTGGAGATATATGTCACAAAGAACACTCTGATAAGGAGGGCCCTCCAGAACCTGAAATTCCAGAACATCGAAGAGATAGCAAAGCACCTGACCGGACAGAACGCTTTAGTCTTCTCAAACAAAAACCCATTCTCGCTCTACTTGATGTTCGAAAAGAACAAAGTACCATCCTCTGCCTCTCCTGGCGACATAGCGCCCGATGACATCGTGGTGAGCGCTGGCAACACTGGTCTCCAGCCGGGTCCCATACTCAGCAAATTCGGAGCTGCAAAGATCCCAACAAAGATCCAGGACGGCTCCGTCTGGATCGCGAAGGACACTGTGGTGGTTAAGAAGGGCGAGGTCATCTCAGCAGACATTGCCGACCTGCTCAATAAGCTAGGGCTTAAACCCATAATGGTCGGCCTCAGACTCAAGATGGCATACGATGGAGTCATAATACCTGGCGACTTGCTCGCCATAGACCTCGAAAAGTACCGCGCCGATATCTCGACCGCTGTACAGTATGCTGTGAATCTCTCGGTGAACACCGCTTACCCGACCAAAGAGACCATACCATTCCTGATCGCGAAGGTCTACAACAACGCCAAGACTCTCGCTGTGAGGACCGGACTTCCACTACCCGAGACGATACGCGAGTTACTTTCGCTGGCCGAGTTGCAGAGCAGGGCTCTCGCAGGCGCTATCTCAAAGAAGCATCCGGAACTCTCTATAAACTAGGAGGCGAAGAATTTAAGTATAAAAGTTTCCTATAAAAAACGCCTTGTTGGGGGTGATTAAAATCGAGTATATTTACGCTGGTCTGCTCCTTCACAACGCAAAGCAGCCGATAAACGAGGAGAATCTCACAAAGGTTCTCTCGGCATCCGGAATTAACGTTGATGCTGCTAGGGTAAAGGCACTTGTGGCAGCGCTCAGTGAAGTGAACATAGACGAAGTGATAAAGTCTGTAGCCGTACCAATGGTGGCGGCCCCCGCCGCGGCAGCACCCCAGCCTGCCCCTGCAGCAGAAGCAAAGGAAGAGAAGAAAGAAGAGAAGAAGGAAGCGGCAGCAGAAGAAGAGACAGTGGAAGGGCTCGGTGCCCTGTTCGGCTAATCGGGGATGGGTTCATATACAAAAAACCCTCCCTCTGCAAAATTTTCTATGCAAAGGTTTATCCAATCCTTTTTTAGAAAATCCTCAAATACCAACACATTTAGTCATGGGATGATTTGATTTGATAGCTGGACCAGAGGCCTACCGCCTACGATTCTTTTTGGACAATGGTTTCACAAGGAAGCAGTGCAAGTCGTGTAGAAGAAACTTTTGGACGCTTGACCCTGAGAGAGAGCTCTGTGGCGATTCGCCGTGCGTCCCCTACTCGTTCATAGGCAACCCTCCTACCAAAAGAGCCTTCACCATAAAAGAGATGCGCGAGGCATTCCTGTCCTTCTTCGAGAAGAGGGGGCATGCCAGGGTCAGGCGCTACCCCGTGGTGGCTAGGTGGAGGGACGACATATTCTTGACGATCGCCTCGATTGCCTGCTTCCAACCACACGTGACGAGTGGGGAGGTCCCGCCCCCATTCAACCCTCTGACAATATCCCAACCATGCATTAGGATGAACGATCTAGATAATGTTGGAAAGACAGGCGGGCGGCACCTGACAATCTTCGAGATGATGGCCCACCACGCCTTCTCCTCTAAGGATAAGGAGGTGTACTGGAAGGAGGACACAGTCTCGTTCCACCACGAGTTTCTCACCAAGGACCTCGGGATTCCCGTGGACGAGATAACCTACATTGAGCACTGGTGGGAGGGTGGAGGGGATGCTGGTCCAGACCTTGAGGGAATAGTCCGAGGGCTCGAGCTCTCAACACTCGTTTTCATGCAATACAAAAAGATCAACGGCTCATACCAGGAACTTCCGCTCAAAATCGTCGACACTGGCTACGGTCTGGAGCGGTTCACCTGGATCTCTCAAGGAACTCCCACCGCCTTCAATGCCATATACGGAAGTTTGTTTGACGACTTTCTGAGGATCTCCGGACTTGAGAGACCAGAACCCAAGGTTCTAGCGGAGATGACCAAATTCGCTGGGATGATGAACATAGTCGACGAAGGTTCTATAAGGGCCGCACGGGAGCGGGTCGCCTCAGCCTTGGGAATGGATCCCGAATCGTTGGAATCGCAGTTGAAACCAGTGGAGACCGTAATGGCAATCCTAGATCACACAAAAACCATCGCCTTCATGCTGGGCGACGGGGTAGTCCCCTCTAACGTTCAGTCAGGGTACCTTGCCCGACTCATGATAAGACGGGTCAAGCGAATGATGGACTATACACGCATATCCTTGCCTCTCTCCGAGCTTCTCGCCATGCAGGTCCGTTACTGGAGTGATCAGTTCCCTGAACTCTTGGAAAACCTCGACTACATCACACAAGTCTCAGACCTTGAGGTATCCAGATATCTCAAGACGATCGAACAGGGTAAGAGCTTGGTTCTCCGCATAATAAAAGACCCAGAGATCAGGAGGCGCGGGACGCTCCCGCTCAATCTCTTGATCCAGCTTTACGACTCTCACGGATTGCCTCCCGAGATCGTGAAGGCTGTATCTGAGCCTCAGGGGATTAAAGTTGAGATCCCTGACACCTTCGACACTATGGTTGCAGAGACGCATTCCTCGGCCTCGCAGGTCCAGAGAAGAGAAGATGAGGACATACTCAAAGGACTACCGCCGCTCCCTCCCACAGAGCTCGTTTACTACTCAGAGCCAAAGACGAGGCACCTCAAAGCGAAGGTCCTGTACTCCGACCAGACCAGAGTGATATTGGACAGGACAATATTCTACCCTGAGGGTGGCGGGCAGCTCAGCGATACAGGCTCGATCTCCATCGATGGTAAAGAGGTTAAGGTAACAAACGTACAGAAGTCCCGGGGGGTAGTGGTGCACTTCGTGGAAGGCGCACCTCCCATAAGCCCCGGCACTAACGTGGTGTGCTCAGTGGACTGGGACAGAAGGGCCGCCCTGATGCGCCACCACTCTTCAACCCACATACTGCTCGGCGCAGCAAGGAGGGTCCTGGGAGAGCATGTTTGGCAGGAAGGCGCTCAGAAGAGCGTTGAAAAGAGCCGCCTCGACATATCTCACTTTGAGAAGATCTCTCCATCTCAGCTCAGGGAGTTGGAGATCCTTGCCAACAGGATTGTGCAGGAGTGCAGACCGATAAGAGCATACTTCGAGGACCGAAACAAGGCCGAGCAGAGGTTTGGAATGCGCCTCTACCAGGGCGGGGTCGTCCAAGGTCCAACGATCCGTGTTGTCGAGATAGAAGATTGGGACGCAGAGGCTTGCGGTGGGATACACTGCTCCAACACAGGGGAGATAGGACTCATCAAGATAATCCGCTCGGAGAGGATCCAGGACGGCGTCGAGAGAATAGAGTTCGTCTCTGGTGAGCAGGCCATAAGGTTCATCCACTCGCAAGAGTCCTCCCTCCAAGAAGTCTCGAGGATCCTCAACACGCCGGTGGAGCGTGTCGAGAAGGCAGCCACCAAGTTGATGGAGGATCTATCAGGCTCAAAGAGGCAGATAGAGCGCCTGAGGAGTTTGCTCGCTCAGAAGATTTCTGCCGACCTCCTGACCAAAGCCGAAAGAGTTGGGGACACAACCCTTGTCAAGGGCATCCTCGAGGGCCTCTCAGACGAGGACCTTCTGCCCATCGCCTCCTTCATCGTAGAAAAAGACCCCAATTCCCTTGCCCTAATCGTCTCGAGCACAGACGGTAGCGTGGTGTCCATGGCTGGGGAGAGTGCGGTCAAGAAGGGCATAAACGCCGGGAAGATCACGGAAGCCTTCACGAAACTCATGGGCGGAAGGGGCGGTGGAAGACCCGACGTTGGTCAGGGGATGGTCCCGCTGGAGAGCCTCGGCCGTTTTGAAGAGTCCTCCCAATCCATAAAAAACATTATAGAGAGTCTCGACAAGAGTCAATAGTTGCTACATGGTGATCGACTTGTCCTCCGCCCCAGACTTGGACTTCCGGCAACTGGAAGAGAAGTGGCAGAAGAGATGGAGCGAGTCCCGCATATTCGAGGCTGATCCCGACAGCTCTCGCCCCAAATTTTACGTGACGGTTGCCTATCCCTATCCCAACATGCCCCAGCACATAGGCCATGCAAGGACCTACACCCTTGCAGATGTTTACGCGCGTTACAAGAGAATGCGGGGCTACAACACTCTGCTCCCCATGGCCTTCCACTACACTGGGACCCCCATCCTCGCCCAGAGCAAGAGGATACAATCCAACGACAAAGAACTGATAGAGCAGTTCAAGAGCGTGGGCGTTCCAGACGAAGTCATACGCACGTTCGACTCCCCCCTGAACATCGCCCGTTACTTCCACAACGACCTGAAGCTCGGAATGATCGAGATGGGATACTCCATTGACTGGAGGCGGGAGTTCACAACCATCGACCCCGCCTATAGCAAGTTTATAGAGTGGCAATTCTACAGATTGAAGTCAAAGGGCTACATAACCAAGGGCGTCCACCCTATCGGCTGGTGCCCCTCCTGCCGGAATCCAGTTGGGCAGCACGACACAAAGGGGGACGCCGAGCCCGAAGTTGGAGAATTTGTTGCCATAAAATTCGAGATTGATGGGGCATACCTCCCAGCAGCTACTCTGAGACCTGAGACCATATTCGGGGTCACAAACCTTTGGCTCAACCCTGAGGCTGACTACGTTGAGGTTGAGAGTGGCGGAGAGCGGCTGATAATCAGCAAACAGGCCGCCAGGAAACTCTCTGAGCAGTCCTCAGGCGTCACCCCCATACGAGAATTCAAGGGCTCATTCTTTCTAGGAAGGTACGCAGTAAACCCCGTTACGGGCGTTAGAATACCCATCCTGCCTGCAGATTTCGTTGACCCTGAGAACGCTACTGGGGTTGTCATGTCAGTCCCGGCACACGCCCCATACGACCTCCTTGCCATAAGGGATCTACAGAACAAACCCGAGATCCTGAAGAAATACGGTCTTGACACCGCTTTAGCACACTCACTGAAACCCATTCCCGTGGTGAGGTCTCCTGGACTCCCAGAGGTCCCGGCATCAGAAGTGATCCAGAGGCTGAATGTCAAGGATCAGCTCGACCCCAAGGCTGAGGAGGCAACAAAGGAGCTTTACCAGCGGGAATTCCACACCGGAGAGATGCGCCCAGAGACCGGGAAGTACGCCGGCATGCCTGTCAGCAGAGCTAAGGAGGAAGTCAAGAACGATCTCGTCAACTCCTCCAAGGCTTTCAAGTTCTACGAGATCATAAACGGGCCTATATACTGCCGCTGCGGTTCCAAAGTTACCGTCAACCTGATGAGCGACCAATGGTTCATAAACTATGGAGACTCTAGCTGGAAATCCATTGTCAGAGAGCACTTGAACAACATGTCCATACTCCCCGAGGACTTGAGGGAGGAGTTCGAGAATGTGGTCGACTGGCTCAAGGAGAAGGCATGTGCCAGGAGGGCAGGTCTGGGCACCCCGCTTCCTTGGGACAGGGACTGGATCATAGAGAGCCTCTCGGACTCAACAATCTACATGGCCTTCTACACAATCGCCAAAGCGCTGAACGAGGCAAAAATCGACCCCTCGCTACTCAAACCCGAGGTCTTCGATTACATCTTTCTCGGGGAGGGCGATCCCTCGTTCCTTGGGATCGACAGAGAGCTCTTGGAAAGGATGCGGGGCGAGTTCCTCTACTTCTACCCATTGGACAGCCGCCACTCAGGCAGGGACTTGGTGCCGAACCACCTGACCTTCTTCATATTCAACCACGTAGCTATATTCCCGCCTTCTCTCTGGCCAAAGCAGATAGTTGTTAATGGTAGCGTACTAATGGAAGGCAAGAAGATGTCAAAGTCTCTTGGCAACATCATCCCTCTGAGGAAGGCCATAAGGATGTATGGGGCAGACACCCTTAGGGTTTCCATACTCTCTGCCTCGGAGCTCCTCCAGGATGCAGACTTCAGCGATTCCTTAGCAAGGACTACAAAGGTAAGGCTCCAAGAGTTCTACAAGTTCTCACTGAAGTACTTCGACGCACCTTCTCTCTCTCTCGAAACTGGAGAACTGGACCACTTGGACAAATGGCTCCTCAGCAGGGTCCAGCGCATAGTCGACCAGGCCACCTCAGCCATGGAGAGCCTCAGGGTTAGGGAGGCGATACACTCTTCCTTCTTCATCCTTCAGCAGGATATAATGTGGTACCTCCGCAGAAAGGGCTCAAATGCCGAAGACCAGAGGGCTAGAAGCGTCGTCAGATACGCCATTGAGACTATACTCAAACTGATGGCGCCCTTCTCCCCGCACATCTGCGAGGAGCTGTGGGAGAGGTTCGGTCACAAAGGGCTCATCTCCATCGAGGAATGGCCAAAGGTCCAGAGCTCTCTCATAGACGAGCGTTCAGAGCTCTCCGAGGAACTCATCAGAAGCGTTATGGACGACACATCAGAGATCATCAGGGTGACAGGGATCACTCCCTCGAAGATCTACTACTATACCGCTCCAAAATGGAAGTGGGATGCCTACCTTGTACTAATAGAGCTGCTTGAGAAGGGCACGGATCCAAAATCCCTGATAAGGGAGGCCATGAAGAATCCATCGATAAGGCAAAAGGGTGGGGCTGCTGTCAAGTTCATATCCTCCATATCCTCCAACATAGTCGCTATGCCTAAGGACCAGCGGAAGAAGATGCTCTCCGTTGGGACCTTGGACGAGCTGGAGATCTTGAGGAGCAACCTGATTTTCCTCTCCGATCACTTCAAGAGTCCCATAGAAATATTTTCTAGCGAAGCCCCTCACTACGATCCAAAGAAGAAGGCCGACCAGGCCATGCCCATGCGACCCGCCATATACATCGAGGGCTCTTGATGTCTTCCTTGATGAAGGAGGCTATCGAGGACCTGCGCTATCTCCTGAGCAGGGGATACCCTAGATCATCAGCCGTCAGGTTCGTAGGCGACAGGTATCTCCTAGAAAAACCTCAGCGCATGATCCTCTACAGAGGGGTCTTCCCCGAGGAGGTTGCTAGGATGCGCCGCGCCAAGCTCGTAGAACCTGAGCACGTCTCAGGCAAGCGCATATCTATAGACGGTTTCAACGTTCTTTGGACAGTTTCCAGTGCCATGAGAGGAGATCCTGTATACCTCTGCGACGACGGTTTTGTCAGGGACGTCTCCGCGGTTCACGGATCTGTTGAGGGGAGGGAAGTCTCAGAACCATTAAAAGTCATTGTATCGACACTCGCCTCACTGAATCCTAGAAAGTCGCTCTTCTTCTTCGACAAATCCATAAGCAAGAGCGGCGAAATATCCGGTAAAGTTCGTGCCCTACTTTCTGAGCATAGTATTGTAGGGGCTTCTATGACTGTACCTTCGTCGGACTATTCCGTTTTGAAATCAGGCGAGATCATAGCAACAAGCGACTCCATTGTCGCAGATAAGGCTGCTCTCCTCTTTGATCTCGCTGGGTACATTATAAGAGAGCGACTCAATGTGAAACCGGTTGCTTTGAATGAACTATATATGGAGTATGCCTGACAAATGTACATCAATGGAGCTCTAGCCCGTGCACTTTAAGATCGGAAAGCCTCGTCATCCATGCGACCTCCTTGTGCCTCGAAATCCTCAAATATTTGGTTCAAATTATCACCCATGCTGGGCCCGTGGCGCAGACTGGATAGCGCGTCGGCCTTCTAAGTCGATGGTCGAGGGTTCAAATCCCTCCGGGCCCGCTCTTGAAATTCGGTACCCTCCACAACTACCGTCCTAAAATTCCCTCTGTACACCAGCCTGACACGGGATTTTTGCGCCTCAACCTCCAGCTTCGGCGGGACTGCAAGCTCCTCAGCTGTTAC
>JBMFMY010000011.1:0-14579 GCA_049970435.1 Candidatus Methanomethylicaceae archaeon | reverse complement strand
CTCTTATTGGAATCTCGCCGATTTTGGATAAACGCAGTATGTCGAGCCTCTTACCCGTTTTTATGAGCTTGAAGCCGCTCTGGTTGTAAACAAATGTCTTGAACCACCCTTTACCCTTGAACCTTAGCCTTCCAACCTTCTTTCCGTTTTTCTTCAGCTGTGATAAAGCCTTCAAATTAGAATATAGCTGGTATAGAACCATCTGTAAAACTTTTGAGAAAACCCTATTCAACTCAGGCTTTTCTTTCTTAAGCTTAGGTAGCTGTGCTTGAAGTTCCAGTCTGCTCGGCATCTTATTCCTTCCGTTCAATTGAGCCAAGAAGTAATTGTAGACTTACCTGCATAGCTCTAAAGTCTCAATTAGCTTTTCTTCCTGCTCCTTCTTTGGACAAAGCCTGAATTTATCAACTCCTTGAGTCTATCTCTCACTTTACCTACAACAGGTCTCCTGTACTTTGGAAACCCGACAAAATGGTGATTCATGAAATGGACACAGGTCTGGGACGCTATATATCCTCTTGGCATATAAGAAGCGGATATATGGACATTCGCTCTCATCCCACCGCTAAAGCATGTGGGATTTCCCGCTCACAATGTTAAATAATTATAATACAACGATCCGGTCATTAATCATTCTTCATAAGCCTGGGAGCGCGCTTCGACTTCTGACCGAACCCTGCGCCTGACATCAGAGGCCTCAGGACCATAAAGCTCTCTTCTTCTTGCCTCGAGCAACTCAACTTTCTTCCCCATGTATTCGGCTGCGGTTTGGATCTTAGCATTAGGATACTTCTCTACAAAATTTTTCATGTACTGGAAGTAGTTTGTGTCCCTGAGGAAGTGATGATCTATGACCAAGTCTTCGACTCCATACTCGATTAGCTTTTCAAGGTTTCTGATAGATGCCTCCAAATTCTCGTAAGAGTAGCGATACCCGAGCATGTAGATCATCGGTCCGTCGGCTATAACCATCCTTGGTCTGTTGTTGGATAAAAACTCCATCTGATCTTCTGATATTGGTCCCTGAACATCAGAGGTGTGAATCACTCTTTCGCCATCTTCCTCCACCATGACCTCGACCACATACCCCAGCAGGTTGCTTGAACCGTGAAAGACTGCCTTGGAGAATGATATTTTTGTCTTCCCAATCTGGAATGATCTGCCATCCGCAATCTCCAGCTTCCGAGCTTTTTCTTTTATTATCCCCAGAAATAGTGGAGCCCTGAAGTCACCTTGGCTTCTGTTGATGTTGTTCTTCGGATCTTTTATGATTACAGTCTTTCTGTCGTATATCTCCAAGGGTATAGTGTCCCCGAGATCGTGGTGATCATAGTGGTAGTGTGTTATTATGATGACGTCAGAGATCATGGCCTTCTCAGCGATAATCTTCGCGAGACTCTCAAGCCGCTCGATCTCAAGTCTGTGAGGGGGTAGCCCGAACCTTCTCGGTGCAAGGGATATGCCAGGATCGATCGTGATTCGCAGATCGCTGGTTTCTATGAAAGTGCACATAGACCTGACGCCCATACTATCGAAGGCGAGTAGCTCTACCTTCAAAGCTATTACCCCTCTACACTATTCTTTTGCACATGTTTAAAAACTTTGGAAGGGTAAAGTGAAGACCCAAAATAAAATAAATACCGAACCTCGGATAGAATAGGTGATGAAAGATCGTTACTCTCCGATAATCCCAGAATCAATTAACGTCCGATTTGTCTCCAAGGGTACTTCCCTCTGTCTGTTTTGCAGGGGTGGTCGTCGTCTCTGCGGCAAGTCATTATGCCCAATTGATCTGAAAGCGAGGGCTTTTGTGAGCAACTTGAGGATTATTGACAAAAGTGTTATCGAAAAAAAGGAGTTCACTGGATCATCGCCTCCCTCTGTATTTGTGGGTCGGTTCGGTTATCCCAAGGTCTTTGTAGGCCCAATGGTCCCTCCGGTACTGGGGGACACCCAGATCATGGACCTTCCAGAGATGTGGATGGGGGAAAGAGTAGAGAAAATCGTGACCTACAGGTACTCTCTGATTAGAGGTAAGATGCTAGTTCCTGTGGATTCCGCCAGGACTGGTGGGAGGGCTGTGGAAGCTCTTCAAGAGCTCTCAATGGGAGAGGCTTCGGCTGATACCGAGGTAGAGTTTCTAAAGCTACCGTTCGGCTCAATTACGATAGACGACAATTCTCAGCCTTTTGGACCCTCTGCGCCCCTGAAGCACTTTGAGATCTCCTCTGTGAAAGTGGATCGTAGGATTGAAAAAGCATATTACGATGGGGACATGAAGGCTGGGGATGCTGTGATGGATCTTTACATCAGAGGGACCCCTGTCTCAAAGATACAGAGAGCTTTCAGCATGGGGGTCTTTGGACTTAGAAAGAACAGAAGACTTGTTCCCACGCGGTGGTCTATAACAGCCGTGGACAGTACAATCTCTCAGAACCTGATCGATGAGATAAAAAATTACGAAACCATTGACAAATACATGGTCTTCACACACTCTTACATGCACAACAACTTTGTAGCGATATTCATTCCAAGGAAGTGGGCTTTCGAGTGGATGGAGGCATGGTTTCCTGGCACTTTCTGGAACCCCTCTTCATCATCTCCCTCAGTAATTGGGGATTACGAGAGTTGCTGGGGCAGGACCACCTACCCGGAGATCGGGGGTTGCTACTTTGCCACAAGACTCGCAGTTGCCGAGTTTCTGAAGAGCATGAGGAGACAGGCTACGGTGTTGGTGATGAGAGAGATAATGCCTGAATTTCCGCTACCCCTTGGTGTCTGGTTCGTTAGAGAGAATGTCAGATCAATGCTGAAGTCTAAGCCCAAGGTTTTTGATGGCCTTAGGTTTGCACTTCTATATCTGAAGAATCTCATGCGCGTCCCGATTATGAAGTGGATCCAGGAGAGTAGAATCCTCAAGGACTCGATGCTCCAAAGACGAATGGATGAATACGTGAGAAAGGTAGACCTCCTTTGATACCATCATATCCCTGCAAAACGGCGCTCTCGAGGAGCACACTCCCTGGACTGCAATACACATTCAACCCCTACGTGGGCTGCCAGCATGGTTGCCTATACTGCTATGTGCCTGATGTTCTGGGCAGATCACTCCCCAAAATGACCTGGGGCAGGGAGGTCTTCGTCAAGGAAAAGGTCGTGGAGCTCTTGAGGTCCGAAATCAAGCGCAAGGCTCCTGGGGTGGTGGGGGTGAGTACCGCCACGGACCCGTATCAGCCGGTGGAGCGCGAACTTGAGTTGACCAGGAGGGCTTTAATCGTCTTGAGCGAATCTCTCTTTCCAATCTCCATACAGACAAAGTCACCTATGGTTCTCAGGGATCTCGACATAATAAAGGGCAAAAAATTCGACGTCGGCTTCACAATAACCTCGATAGACAGAGAATTTCAAAGAAAGTTTGAGCCAGGTGCCCCACCTCCTGAGGAGAGGATCTCTGCCCTCGAGACAGTCTCGTCTTACGGCATAACTACGTGGATATTCTACGGTCCGATAATACCAAATTACAACGACTCACCAGAGGTGATGGAGAAGATTGTACTGCTCGCCAAAAAGACTGGTAGCAGGATCATATATGACCGTTTGAACCTAAAACCTCTTGTAATTCAACGGTTAAGTAGAGTTTTTGGGTCGAATGAGATCCCACATAAAGAACCATTGGCTACTATATCTGCTCGCTTGGAGAGACTCTGCAGGAATTATGGGGTCAAATGCGAGTTTGCATTTCCGCAATCACTTCGAAAAATGCCTAAAAAATTTATGTGAAATTAAAAATAGTGCCTAAAAATTTTATATTATGTAATGCATGCGATTATAATTATTATGTAGCATAATTAATATAGGTTGAACAAATTAATTTGGAAAGACTCCTATGAGTCATGCACTTAAGACCAAGGCTTTTTTCCTTATCTTGATTTTCTACTTTAGCTCTGTGAGTTGTGTACAATCTGGAATTTTAAATGATCAAAAGCTCGGAGAGGTTCAACTTCCAATTAGCTCAAGAAGTTTTTTACTGGGGGTGACTCCGACGTTCAAAATGAATGGGACTCTAGAAGAGGTGTATAAGACAGCCGGATCTGTCGCCGAAGTGATGAATCTTTGGTTTGTCGGAGTGCCATGGTACAACACGACCATGCATCTGAAAAGGCCTGAAACACAGGCGCTCTTGGGACTGATAAAATCAAGTGGCATGATCCTATCTTTCAGCTGAACTTCTGGACCATCAATTCCAGGAAAGTGGTTTTGCAAGTTCCTCCCTACATGAATTCCGCTACTACAAATCTTGGGACACCCGAGTTTCGGCAACTGTGGATTGAACAAGCCGTTAACATTTCAAGAGACTATCATCCAAAATACCTCTGCTTAGGAAATGAAATTGACACTTACTATTGGAATTGCAGTAAAGACGATTTTGATAATTATGTCAGCTTAGTAAGGGACACATATGACCGAGTTAAAGCAGTATCGCCCGATACAAAAATCTTCGTGGTTTTTTAGGCTTGATACAATAGACTCCTATGATGGATGGTTCTTGATAGAAAAATGCGACAAAGACAAAATTGACTTTTTTGGACTCACATCTTATCCATACATGCTAGGTTTCCCTGGTCCTCCCAAGTACCAAAAGCCAAGCGAAATGCCGCCAGACCACTCTACTAGGATAACGAATTACACTAGAGAAAAGCCGATTGTTTTCAGTGAGATAGGATGGGCCAGCTCTGCAGTTTTAAGGGGGCGGGTCAGAGGAGGAGCAGGTCGAGTTTCTGCAATGGTTCTTGGAGCATACAAAGAATATGCCAATAGAAATTGTGAGCTGGATCTGTTTGCATGATCTTCGTACCGTTGAGGAAGAAACAAACCCACAAGCAGTGCCGAATGATTATGCCGGATTGAAATATAAAAACGGAACAGAAAAGGCGATATGGTTTTATTGGCAAGCCATTCATGGACTGGCAAGTACCCGCACAAGCTCTCCAAGCATATGGCCTGCTTTTTTCCATACCGATCCTTGTAACAACTCTTGCAATCTTTAGTTTTGTTAGTTATAAAATGCTAAAAAACATTTCGAGTCGTAGTAAAGTAAAAAGCCAGGCTCTTTTTTAGATTTTATGATCTGCTAAGGAACCGAAGTTTCATGATGATTTGACGCTTCAAGCTTAAATTCATGGAGTTTAATATAGTGAAGCAACGATAACCAAATAACCAAATAAAATTAACCAAACAATAAAACAATCAAACCCAACCCATGGCGGGTGTTCTGACATGGATGCGTTTGAGGCGATAATCAGAAGGCGTTCTGTCAGGTCATACCTTCCTGATCCGATACCTGAAGCCGTAATCAAGAAGATATTGGAGGCTGGCAGAGTTGCACCTTCAGCCGGAAACGTACAACCATGGCACTTCATTATTGTCACGGATCCAGAGAAGAGAAGAGCCCTTTCCACAAGCAGATTCGCAAAATTTCTGCTGGAACCTCCATTAGTGATAGTTGGTTGTGGGAATGAACGTCAGTCACCTAAGTGGTATGCAATAGATACGGCAATCGCTCTGCAGAATATGGTCATTGCCGCAACGGCTGAAGGTCTTGGAACTTGCTGGATAGGCAGCTTCGAAGAGAACAAGGTGAAGGGTTTGTTAAAAATTCCAGAGGGCTACAGAGTTGTGGCAATGCTTGCGGTCGGCTACCCTAAAGATAGGTCCGATTTGGTGGGAAAGATCATCAAGACGGTAAGACCAAAGAAGAGCTTGGAAGAGATAGCAAGCGCCGAGGAGTTCGGGTCTTCAATCAAAATAGGTCAGAAAACGGAAAGTGCGACCTAAAAACCCTTAAAAGCTGGTTGGTTTGCTAAATCATGACATGCAGGGATCGGGTGAAGATCGCCTTCCTAGGGATATAATGATAATTGCCCTCCTGACGACGACATCTGCCTCATTCCTTACTCCATTTATATCCTCTGCTACCAACATAGCTCTGCCAAAGATCGGTTTCGAGTTCGCCCTCGATACAGTAATGCTGGGCTGGGTCCAGACATCATTTCTCCTCACCACAGGTATATTCTTGGTTCCTTTCGGTAAGGCTGCAGATATTCTGGGTAGAAAGCGAGTCTTCGTCACAGGACTTGTCGTATACACACTGGCCTCTCTCTTTGCCTCTATTGCAAACTCAGCCGTCATTTTAATCACCTTCAGGATATTTCAGGGAATCGGAGGCGCGATGCTAGCTGCAACATCCGTGGCCATCCTGAGTTCCGTCTTTCCACCTAGGGAAAGGGGGAAGGTCCTTGGCATAAATGTTGCCTCGGTCTACACATCAATAGCCCTCGGGCCATTCTTGGGAGGCATTCTGACAGAGCACTTCGGATGGAGGAGTGTATTTCTAGTCAACGTGCCTGTTGGATTAATCACGCTTTTGTTGACGCTTCGACTGAGGCAGGAATGGAGGGGATCGCCAGGTGAAAAATTTGACTTCCTAGGGTCAACACTTTACGGTCTTTCCTTGGCCGCGATCATGTGGGGAACTCTATCAATATCGTCCTATTGGGCTGGGCTCTACTCGCCGCCAGCGTATGCACTTGCTATAGGTCTTTCCCTCATGATCAGCTTTGTGGTCTGGGAGATGCGGATCAAGAATCCTGTCCTAGATCTTCGACTATTTGTCCATAACAGAACTTTCTCACTGTCTAACATCTCTGCCCTCATAAACTACGGGGCCACGTATGCTCTATCATTCCTACTCAGCCTCTACCTCCAAGTAGTAAAGGGCATGCCTCCACAGCTGGCAGGGACTGTATTGGTCGCACAGCCGGTGGTGCAGGCTCTCTTATCACCTGTGGCTGGGTGGCTCTCGGACAAGGTCTCTCCAGGGGTAGTTGCGTCCATTGGAATAGCCCTCAACTCCCTTGGGCTCCTCATTCTGTCAACAATAGATGTGAGTACTGAGATTTCGTCCATAATATTTATGCTCGTCCTGATGGGAATCGGTTTTGCTCTCTTCAGCTCTCCCAATACAAACGCCGTCATGTCTTCCATCGGAAGGGAGCAATTCGGGGTCGCTTCTGCCATACTCTCAACAATGAGGACGCTGGGTCAGACCTTCAGCATCGCTGTAGCAACTCTTGTCCTTTCGCTGTTTATAGGATCTGAAGTTTTGAGCCCTTCGGATCTGGGGGATTTCATCACGGGTATGCATTCTGCCTTTCTGATATTCGCATTCATGTGTGCCGTTGGAGTCTTCACCTCCATTTATAGGGAAGCACCTAGAAAACCCCCAAACTTCAGTTAAGGTATAGTGGGTTTTCAAACAACCTTCACATATAATGTGTTAAAGCATTAAAATTGCGTCGCCTTTCAACTAAAAATATAAAAAAGAGTCTGAAATCCAGTGGATCAGGCTATGGAGGGCTGGTCGGGGTGGTTCATCTTGGACAGAATCCTTCTTCGGTTCTACCTTGGCGTATTCTCTATTTCCGTAGGCTTCGGTATAATGACCCCCTTCGTCCCTCTATTTGCAACATTAAATTTTTCAGCCAATGAGTGGGAGCTTGGCTTAATAGGAACTCTCGTAGCCCTTCCATATGTCGCAGCCTCATTTGTGTTTGGGAGAATGTCGGACAGGGTGGGGCGCCGCCCCCTAATATTGTCCGGAATACTGCTCTACATATTCATCTCGCTTCTTTACCCCCTATCATTTTCCCTGTCCCAAATCGCACTCCTGAGGATACTGGAGGGGCTCTCTTTTTCCATGATTTGGCCATCGACTGAGGCGTTTTTGGGCGACATGGTCAGACATACCTCGAGAAAACAAGCAGCCGGGCTATACAGCGTTGCCTGGAGCTCAGGCTACATGCTCGGTCCTATCCTGATGGGCCTCATAGTCTCTTTTGTGGATCTTACGTACGTCTTTTTGATGGTGAGCATTATGATGGCGGTAGGTATGATTGCCTTCTATCCCCTGCGGATAAAACCGTCAGATCCTGAAGACATTTCAGCCAATAGACCCTCCAAGTGGTTGGTATTTGCTGTCTTTTACGTGATGCTCATGTGGGGGTTTTCTGTACTTTCATTTTTCACATTGTTCCCATCATACGCTACAAAGAATGGGATCTCTCCATCAAATATTGGGTACTTAGTTGGGGTTGTTGGTCTTGTTAGAACTCTTGTCTTCTTGTTCTACTCGAGAATAATCGCATTTACAGGAAGTGTGACTATACCGATTGGCATGGCATTTCTTAGTCTCTCGATGCTTATCTCTTGGGCGGTGCCCTCGGAGGTCGGATTACTAGCTTCTGTATCACTTCTAGGTCTATCGCTTGGTCTTCTGTATGCATTCTCTCTCGTATTGATGATATCTATGCCTTCAAGAGGACTCTATGCAGGCATATTTGAGTCATCAATTGGCTTGGGTGAACTCATCGGTCCTGTATTGATGGGCTACATAGGATTTGTTCTGTCTCCTTCGTCTCCCTACATTTTCCTTTCTCTCTTGGGACTTTCTTCTTCTGCCTTGTCCTTCCTAATGATCAGTCGAGGACAGAAAAAGCTCTTGGAGGTCTCTCAGCCTTAGCCCATCCGGAGAGCAAACCCTTCTTATCTCTTTGCCATCCTTGTATAGAATCGCAGTGGGGACGATCTCTATACCAAACTCGTCCCAGCACCCTTCATCGGAAATGTCCACCAACGTCAAGGGCATATCGGGCTTTGTCTGCTCGAGTTCACAAAGAAGCATTCTGCAGTATCCGCACCAGCTAGCTGTAAAAACTGCAACCATTTCACTACACCTTTCTTCGAGCAGTTTCTTGAAAGTGGCGCAATCTAGGGCTTTCATATCTATCAACTCAATAAATCTCCATATTTAATTTAATCATAAACGTCTAGACTCACTGCGCACGATAAACATGGATCATAGGATCTTGCCAGATCTTCAAGTATGAACTTGAGTTTCTGACTGCCTATTGGCTTAAACCTCTTTACGACCTCGATCGCGTCGTTTTCTATACTCTTCGAGTTTATGGCAGTTGGTGTGTACACTCTGTAGTCCTTTATCTTCCAGTCCTCAACCTCGCAGTAGTGACAGAGGATGCCGCGGGGTGCCTCTGCCACGAATAACCCCGTACCTCTGTCCCTATATGACTTTATGTCCTCTGCTCTCAGGTTCTCACCAGGGATCTCTGCGAGTCCTCCTCCCAGCCTGACGAGCTCATCGATATAGTGCAAAACCTCGATGGCCTGAGCCTTTATATTTAGGAAAGGATTTGGCCCCCACTCGATCTGATTAGCGATCTCCCTTGCCCTGTTGCTTAGATACCTCCTGTTAAGCATTATCCTAGACAATGCACCAACAGTTATCTCAGAATTTTTGAAGTAGAGATGTTTTGAGGTTGAGTACTCCTTCGTAACCTCCTCCAGTCCGTCATAATATTCCGATGGTGATAGTATGGAACCATCAGATAGGGCAATATTTGCTTCCTCTGCATAGATTGGATATGCCCCCGGCTTCTTAAGGGCAGCCAACAACCTGTACCTCTCAATCTCTGGGAGTTCCAAATCGAGTGCGTACCTTACGACTCGCTCGGCATCGTCCGAGAGCACGGCGAGATCTTGTATGGGGCTGATCAGTTCTTTGCACTTTATTGCCTTGCCGAAACCCCCGACAATCACGTTCGGAACGTGGACCGATCTCCCACCCCAGATCTCTATTAGTTCAGTCGCCTTGCTCAGCAAATTGGCACCCATCCTGACTATGTTAAGGTCTCTCATCCTGAGCGCGCTGATAAGACCCTCGACTGTTGGTATAGAGAGGAAAATCAGGTGTATTAGGTGGCTTCTGAGGTTATTTGCCATGTAAAGCACGTCCCTCAACCTTCTCACATCATCTGAGACCTTCATACCGAGCGCCCTTTCCACAGCCTCTGCGGCGCTTATGGAATGAACGGTGTAGCACAGTCCGCAGATCCTCGACGCTACCCTAGGTGCCAATTCGACCGGCTTGTTCCTCAGATATTTCGTGAGGAATCTGGGTCCTTCGAGATTATGAAACTCTGCCCCAATCTTCTCGCCATGAGCCTTCACAATCAACTGCCCGTGTCCCTCAATGAAGCGGAGATCTCCAATATCTATCAAAACACTGTCTGTCACTCTTTGAGAACCTCCCTAATCTTCTTACCCATAAACATGTAAAGCAGAGGCTTCGCATCGTCAACTCTAACCCCCCTTTTCTCCAATGTCTTGAAGTAGGCCTTCAGATCAGCCTCCAGGGCCGGTCCTCTGCAACCAAAGCATGGAGATCCGACAGAAGTACATGCCGCGTCACAACCACCCATGGCGACTGGTCCAAGGCACAGCTGCCCCTTGTCGAGTAGACATGCGTTGCCCGCAAGTTTGCATTGGTAGCAAACACTGAAATCTGGCTGAATGGGTTCGAGCCCGTTCACGAGTCTCAAGAGGGCGTCAATGAACTCATCTGCATTCACAGGACAGCCATTCAGTTCGAAATCCACAGTAATGATAGAGGAGATTGGTTCTGCCTCCCGAACTTCGAGTACCGACAGAACTTTTTTCCCTAACTTTACATTCCTTGAGGCTGTGTAGGCTATGTTTCCACTTGAAGCGCATGTTCCTATGGCAACCACGAACCTAGAGTTCTTTCTTATCTCTAAAAGATGCTCTTTGTCAAGGTTTGTGACGACCGCACCTTCCACGAAGGCGATATCTGCCCTAGGGAATTTGCTACCGCCCACCGGCTCCCTTACTAACTTGAAGTAATCGATGTCAAAATTATTCCAAAGACCTTCAATATCTGGTCCCAGCTTTGTTATGAGCGTGGTCAAGCATCCCTCACACGATGTTAATGAGTAGAATGCCAGTTTCATTTCACTCACCGACTTCCTCCAAGTTTATCTCGCTGGTACTGAATACAGGACCATCCTTACAGACCATAAGCCCTCCAGGAATCAAGCACCTTGCGCACTTACCTATTCCACACTTCATATGCCGCTCCATGGACAGGTAAACATCCTTACTATCTATGCCCAGATCTAGGAGAGCTTTTGCCACACTCACCATGACGGCTGGTGAGCCACAGATGGCTGCAACAGTTGTTTTACCCACACTGAGCACGTTTAGGTGGTCTGTTACCCTGCCCCTGAGGCCCTTCCAGTTCTCGGTGGGTTTGCTGAGAGTCACTATGACCTTTATCTTCTCAGACCAACCCCTCAACTCCTCACGGTAAACCAGATCTTCGACAAACCTGGCACCGTAGAGCAAAGTTACCTCTCCAAAATCGTTCCTGTTCTCAATAGTGTACAAGATCAGGGAGCGGAGGGCTGCTATCCCAATACCTGTCGCGACTATTACCAGATCTCTCCCCTTAAAGTGCTCCACTGGAAATGGCTTCCCCAAGGGCCCCCTTACACCGACAGCGTCTCCAGGTCTTATGTAATGCGCTGCGGTGGTGACCAATCCCCTCCTCATTATTGTCAATTCTATGTGTCTTGGATCACTCGGCGATGAAGTTATACAGAAGGGTGCTTCTCCCACACCAGGCAGCAGGAGTTGAACAAATTGACCTGGTAAAAAATTAGCCTTCCAGTTTATCAGTGAAAGCCTGATGGTCTTAGTCTCAAGGCTCTCCTCCTTAACCGCATTGACGCTTGCCGGCCTCGGAAGGTATGGATTGAATTCTAGGGACATCATGCAACCCTCCTCCCCAGAAATTCTCTGAAGTCTATTCTCGAGGGACAGAAGGCGATGCAATTTCCACAGCCGACACACCCAAACATGCCGTACAGTCTCTCAGAGAACGGGAATTTGTGCTTCATCCTCCACCTGAACCTTTCATTTTTTGTTTTAAGAAATGTGATGTTCCCTGCAATAGTGCTATAGCTCCGCCTCTGGCATGACATCCTGACCCTGATCCTCTCAACATTGCTGGGATCCATCAGACTGAACCTGTCCTGTATGTCCGAACAGTAACATGTCGGACAAACAACTGTGCAGGAAGAACAGAGAGTGCAACCCTCCAGCAGAGTTGTAGGATCTTTACTGTTTATGTCCTTCTCTCCGGTGGAATCGAGTATGTATTCCTCCTTCATCTTTGGAGCTATATCGACTGCCTCCTCGTTACCCTCCTCCATTAAGAGCGAGTTCCCAACCGGAGACTTCGCCCTCACAACGAAGTTTTCACCGTCCTTCCTTATCGTAAGATCTGCATACCCTTCGGCTACTTTTTCGGAACCAACACTCTTGCAGAGGCAATATTCGTCCCCTTCATCACACTCCAGAACTGCAATGAAGAGCCCATCCCTCCTTGCCTTGTAGTATGGGTCAGCTGGCTCGGAGAGCATCACCTTATCGAGATATCTTATGGAGTTCGCCATGCATGGGTGAATGCCAAAGAATGCCAGCTTCCCATTCGGGGGCGCATACTCCGGAGTTATGGTGATGGGACATGGTCCTTCAACAGTTGGGAAACGGATCTTTAAACCGTAAGAAGTGATGGTTGCAGTGCTTTTGTATTTAAAGAGCCTCTCCTTGTTTGGCAGAAGGAAGTCCTTTGGAGAGTTCAAAGTCCTAATGTAGTTTGCCTCAAATCTGTTAACATCCTCGAGCGGAAGAAGTTTTACGACACCGCCCTCGGCTGAGGGTCCTATCACCTCGAAACCTCTTTTTCGCAGTTCGTGAATAAGCCCCAAGACCTCTTGCCAAGATAACTTTGCCAAGGATCCTCGTCTCGTGATGGAGAGATGAGAAGGTGCTAATATGCTTTTTTATTCACAAGTTGATCCAAAAATTAATGTACAAGTCAGTACATAATTCTAAAAACTTTCGAAGGGATCCCACAATTTTACTCATAAAAGCTAAAATTATGAACTGTTTAGAGCTCTGAGTCGTGCAGTTACTTATGGACCTGCATAATTCTGAGGATCCATCAACCCTTGGCTCCTTTAGAGTTCGTTGAGCCTCTTCTCAGCCTCTTTTCACCGATTTTCAAAAAGGATGTATCATTTTGAGGTTCTACAATTGTGTGGCCAGGTTGTGATAAATTTTTAGCTTTTTTCTTAAACCTTGAATGTCTCTCAAATACCTCTTTCAGCTTCGTCTATTTCGTTTCCATGCTCCGAGCTTCCTCGAGCAGTTGAACCAGACCTCTCCCCTTTCTGGTGGCGTTTCCCTCCAAAGAAGTTAAATAGTCCGCCTGCTGTGGGGGTGCCTCGCTGTGGATTTCAGAGGTGGATTGTTGGTTGTTTTCACCACAATCACCATAATCTTGCCTCTCCTCCTGACTACCTTTGTAGTATCGCATCCATTTGTTCTCTATTCTTATGACGGGAGGAATTGTTCCCGAGCGGATCTTTTTCTCGGTCCGCTAAAAAATTGGTTCTATAGTATTGAAGTCCCGAGATGTTCCCAACTACTCCCCTCTCAAGATTCTAAGGACCCACGACGCTCCCATTACAATACTGAAAAATCCTATACCAATGGTTGGTATTAGGTGCATTGTAAACAAGACGCTTGAGGAGCCTATGCCTGGCGCCCCTGAAGACACTGTTGGTGTGGGATTACAAGTAATGCTCCCTGACGGTTCAAAGTCAATGTTGTTGTGTTTTGCGGCTCAATCGGACTACGCATCTCTCAAGACCTCCGAAGCTCTCGGCAATGTATATTAGTGTAGTTCAATACACGCTTGGCAGCAATTATCCTCACTTGAAAACGATAACGTATCGGTTAAATTCTCCGAGGAGGATTTTCCAGCATTCCTTGTAACGGCTCGGGACAGGGAGACCTCCCTTCTAGATCTCAATGTGACTGGTGAAGGGTGTAACAGGAAACTTGACGAGGTCTGCGGTTGTTCTGATAAAGATCTCTCCAGCCATTTATATGCTAGAGATACAGTCTGGGAAGGGCGGGACTACCTCGCCACAACCAGGCATTTACCGATTTGCATCGGGTCAAAATGTCATGGTTGAAGCAACACCAGACAACGATCATCAGTTTGATAGTTGGGAATTGGATGGGCGCCCCTATGGCTCAACCAACCCCCTCTCTTTGACTATGTATGCCAATCACACATTGAAAGCGAATTTTATCGCTGTTAAAAAGCCACCCCAATCGTCTATCACAATGGATACTAGGTACTGGGACGGTAGTTGTTGGAAAATCGGAGACACTTCCACATACGGATTCGTAAGCATCTCTGGGTATGGATGGGTTCTTACGAACCCTGCAACCTATCCTGTCAACATCAGTGACACGGTCTGGCTACAGTTCATGCCCAGGAACAGAGAAGGGTTAATGACCGACACTTGGGGAGGGACGCCCATGACAAATGTTTTCTCATCTTACTATACATCAGACACAACTAAAGTGGATCTAAACCCATCTGAGGTGAGTTACCCGAATTCTTACGACTTTTTGATAACCGGCCTCTCGCCGTTACTAGCAGCTTCAAGAGATATAGATTTAAATAAACATAAGTAGTAATTTTTGCTGATGGAAAGGCTCTATACTCTTAAGGAAGCTAAAAGGTTGCTGGGAGTTACTACAAGGACTATTCAGCGTTGGGATAA
>JBMFMY010000010.1:0-15319 GCA_049970435.1 Candidatus Methanomethylicaceae archaeon | reverse complement strand
CGCTAGTTAATAAACTTAACGCTAGCTAGAAGCAGTTTCGTAGCCCCTTCTTCAGTAGAACCCTAGCATCAACTATCCTGTAGCCAACCTCATATGCTATTGTAGGATTCAAATCCACCTCGCTGATCTGCGGCAGTTCCATCATCATCTCCGAGACCTTAACAATAGCTTCCGCCAAACTATTGATATCTGACGGCTTTCTGCCTCGAATGCCCTTCAATAATGGATATGCCTTAAGCTCTGACACCATCTCTACCGCATCGTCCTTACTCAAAGGCGCCACTCTGAAGGACACGTCCTTGAATACCTCAACAAAAATCCCCCCGAGCCCAAACATCAAAACTGGTCCGAACTGGGGGTCTCTCTTAGCTCCGATTATGGTTTCCACACCCTGGGGGGCCATACGCTCTACCAAAACGCCTTCAAGCCTGTAACCTCCCTTAGCTGCAACCTCTTTAATTCTCTCAAAGGCATCAACTGCCCTCTCCTCGCTATTTATATTCAGTACAACTCCACCAACATCTGACTTGTGGAGCACGTCAGGGGAGATTATCTTCATGACGAGGGGAAGTCCTAGTTCTCTGACAGCTTGGACTACGCCTTCCGCATCCTTCACAACCCTCCACTCCCCAAGGGATAGTCCGTATTGGCGACACAGCTCTTTAGCTTCGGGCTCCAGCAACCATCCCCTATCAGCGCCTTTCTTCAAAATCTCTTCCAACATCAAAGACCACAATTTTCTGTAACCCTCGAGTGGTTATTAACCTTGTGAAGATCAAATTAAAAATTAAAAGAATGCGTTCAAAAGAATCCCTTATCGATTTGGCATTCACAATTGATCAAATGCTCTACATGAAGAGAACGGTTACCAATCCTTCCGATGATACAATTATACAAAAATAAAAATTTTGTAGCCTTCGCCCCAAGACATTCTATTTAATTCAGCAATGACCCGCCACCAACTTCATCAACTATCGATCTTCAATTTTCGAAGATCTGTTTTGTTTCTTTAACCCTCTTCAGTCTGTCTCTAACGACTTCGTTTACCAACTTGGGGTCGCCTTTACCCCTTGTCTTTTTCATCACTTGCCCTATCAGGTAATTCACGGCATTGTTGTCGGTCAGGGCGTCATCAACTGCTTTGCTGTTCTCTGCGAATACCTCATCCACCACCCTCTCGATTGTCTCTCTGTCTGCTATCCTCTCCATGCTCCTCTCTCTCACAACTTGGGATGGCATCTTGCCCGTCTCAACTATCTCGGGAAGTATTATCTTACCTATCTTCCCGCTGATGGCCCCATCCCTTATCATACTTAGCATCTCTGCCAGCGCCTTCGGAGTTATCTTCGACTCCTGTATCTCCATACCTTTCTCGTGAAGAACACCCAATAGGTCGCTCATTATCCAGTTGCTGACGTTCTTCGGATCCCTGTAAATTCGGACACAATCCTCAAAGAAGTCCGCAAGCGCCTTCTCAGAGGTGAGCACCTGCGCATCATATGCTGGGATCCCATACTCTCTCACGAACCTCTCCGCCCTCGCGTCAGGCAGTTCTGGCATCCTCTTTCGTATATCATCAACATAATCGGAGGTTATACTCAACGGGACTATGTCTGGCTCTGGGAAGTACCTGTAATCGTATTCTTCCTCCTTCTCCCTCAGGGATATGGTTACCTTTCTTATCTCATCCCAATGGCGGGTCTCCCTCAACACTTTTTCACCTTTCTTGATGAGCGCCATCTGCCTTGATATCTCGTAATTGAGCGCCTTCTCAACTTCCTTAAACGAAGAGATGTTCTTTATCTCTACCCTGGCCCCTCCCTCCACAGAGATGTTCGCGTCGCACCTCATAGCTCCCTCTAACCCGCCATCGAACGCTCCTATGTGCTCCAATATGGACCTGAGTTTCTGTAGAAATAACCGTGCCTCCCTAGGAGAAGAGAGATCAGGCTCTGTAACAACTTCAAGTAAAGCCATTCCTGCTCTGTTGTAGTCAACCAAGGTATAAGGCGAGAGATCAATAGGCCCGATGTGGACAAGCTTGGCAGGATCCTCCTCCAGTTGTATCCTTGTTATCCTTATCCGCTTCTTCTTTGTACCTACATTTATCTCCAGATACCCTCCTTTACAAATCGATGCAGATCCTTCAGTCTCATACATCGAGATCTGAAAGTTCTTACTCATGTCCACGTAGAAGTAGTTCTTCCTGTAGAAAGAGGTTCGAGAGTTTATGTTGCTATTCAAGGCAAGCCCTGTCATTATAGCGTACTCGACGGCTCTTCTGTTAGGTTTTGGAAGAGATCCCGGGTGCCCGAGGCATATAACACAAACATTCGAGTTCGGCTCTTTGCCACGGTAATCTGAGCTGCACCCACAGAAGAGTTTTGTCTTCAAGTTTGTCAACTGGCAGTGTACCTCTAATCCGATCATGACACTTCCATCAAAACTCATAGAGATCCCTCACAAAGGCGGTTCAAGGTTCAGCCTCAACTCCTCTTCAATCCTATTTGCGACTGTTATGAGTCTGCCCTCCATAAAAGGTGGTGCCATGATCTGAAGGCCTACCGGCAAACCATCAGAAAACCCACAAGGTATTGATATCGCAGGTATGCCCGCTAGGTTTACTGTAACGGTATCTATGTCAGTCATGTACATGGCGAGGGGATCCTCGATTTTCTCGCCGAGTCTGAAGGCAGTCGTTGGGACTGTGGGTCCGACAATAACATCAAACTCCCTGAAGAGCCTTTCAAAATCCCTTTTAATCAGAGTCCTCACTTTAAGTGCTTTAAGGTAGTATCCTTCGTAATAGCCTGCAGAAAGTGCAAACGTTCCTAGAATTATCCTCCTCTTTACCTCCATCCCGAAGAGGCTCCTAGTCTTGGAGTATGAGGTGGACCAATCCATTCCTTCGTCCTCCAGCCTCACCCCATACCTGATCCCGTCATATCTCGCCAGGTTCGAGCTGGCCTCAGACATCGCAATCAGATAATAGGTTGGGAGCGCATATCTAAGGGTCGGAAGTGAAGTTTCGGCGTACTCCCCTCCCAAACTTTCAAGAATATGTATGCTCTTCCAGATCTCTCTCGCGACTCCATCCTCAGTGCCCTCACCGAAAAACTCCTTTGGGACACCGATCCTCAACCCCTTTACGTCCTTGTCCAGATAAGACATGTAGTCTTCGCGAGGCCTATTGACTGACGTGCCGTCCATCTCGTCGTACCCCGCTATGATGTTCATCATAAAAGCACAGTCTCTCACATCTCTCGTCATGGGTCCTATCTGCTCCAGACTGTTGGCGAACGCGACCAGACCGAACCTGCTGACAAGTCCATACGTTGGCTTCAGTCCAACTATTCCGCAGAAGCTTGCCGGGCACCTCACAGACCCTCCTGTATCAGACCCTAAGGCAGCCGCAGCCTCCCTCGCCGCAACGGCTACCGCACTACCCCCCGACGATCCTCCTGGAACCCGAGATTTATCCCAAGGGTTCTTCGATGGAAAGAATGCACTATTCTCAGTGGAAGATCCCATGGCAAACTCGTCCATGTTCGTCTTGCCCAGAATGATGGCCCCTGCCTCCTTCAGCCTTCGAACCACAGTCGCATCATACGGAGGCACATAGTTTTCCAGGATCTTGGAACCACAGGTCGTCCTCACACCCTTTGTGCATATGTTGTCCTTTATGGCAATAGGCGCGCCGGCAAGGGTCTCTCCAATTGGACCTTGCTCGGTTCCAGTGATCGTGATATATGCGTTCAAATCATCATCCAATCTTTTTATCCGTTCACTATAAGCCTCAACTGCATCTTGCCAGGTTGTCTCCCCCGACCTCAGACTCTCACTCAGCTCAAAGAGTGTTAAATCTGTCAACCTCGTACTCTTCACCCCATCAAACGATCTTCGGCGCGACAAAGAAGCCATCCTTGGTATTGGAGGCACTTGAGAGGGCGTCCTTCTGCGTCAGCGAGCTCTTAACCACATCCTCCCTTAACACATTAACCATCTCGACGACATGATAAGTTGGTTCAACCTCATCCAAATTCAACTCGTCTAATGTCTTGAACGCCTCCAATATCCTGTTCAGCTGGCGGGTCAATTCCTCCTTTTCCTTGTCGTTGAGCTCTATCTTTGAGAGCCAAGCGAGCCTTTCTGTCCTCTCCTTAGAAACTATCTTCAAAGCCTCCATGCAGCATCCCAGTCTATATCTTGCCCTTTGGTTAATAAAAATACTGGACCCTCTCAAGAACGCTCCAGAATATATCGCAGTAAAATATATATTTAAGAGTTATAATATGTAGGCGCGGTGTCTATTATGGTGAAAGAACCTATTATATTAAGGGTGGCAGAAGCAAGATCACAGAGGGACGTTGGAAGAGGCTTAGCAAGGATAAGCCGCGATGTAATGTCGCGCTTAGGCTTGCGGCCTGGAGATTTCATATCCATCACTGGACAACGCACAACTATAGCGCGCATATGGCCCGCCTACGAAGAGGATGAGGGACAGGACATAATCAGAATCGACGGCATAATACGCCACAACGCCGGGGTATCAACAGGTGACACGGTGAAGGTGGCAGAGGCTGATATACAACCCGCTACAAAGGTAATCCTGGCCCCTGTAGAACGAATACAGTTCGGCTCCGACTTTGGTGACTACGTGAAGCACATACTCGAAGATAAACCAGTGAGCAAAGGCGATACGGTACCTATACCCGTACTTGGAGAGGCCCTGAAGCTTATAGTCTCATCTGTTCAACCTTCTCCCGCTGCCTATGTAACTCAGGATACCGAGGTTATAGTAAAAGAGGAACCAATCAAGGAAACAGAAGTCACGGTCCCGCAAGTCACTTACGAGGACATCGGCGACCTTGAGGACGCCAAGACCAAAATCAGGGAGATGATAGAGCTCCCAATGAAGCACCCCGAGCTCTTCAAGCATTTGGGAATAGAGCCTCCCAAAGGCGTAATGCTTTACGGTCCCCCAGGCTGTGGAAAAACGCTCCTCGCAAAAGCCGTTGCCAACGAGTCAGGAGCTAACTTCTTCTCAATCAACGGACCCGAAATAATGAGCAAGTTCTATGGAGAGTCCGAGAGCAGACTCAGGGAGATCTTCGAGGAGGCCGAGAAATCTGCCCCAAGCATAATCTTCATAGACGAGATTGACTCCATAGCTCCCAAGAGGGAGGAAGTCACTGGAGAGGTGGAACGTCGCGTTGTCGCACAGCTACTGACTCTGATGGACGGTCTGAAATCTAGGGGGCAAGTTGTGGTCATCGCCGCAACAAACAGACCTGACGCGGTCGACCCCGCTCTACGCAGACCGGGAAGGTTCGACAGGGAAATCTCCATATCTATGCCAGACAAAAAAGCAAGACGGGAGATCCTGCAAGTCCACATCAGAGGGATGCCCCTTGATGACGATGTCAATATAGATGAGATTGCAGATCTGACACATGGATTCAGTGGTGCTGATCTCGCGGCACTAGCTAGAGAGGCCGCCATGCGTGCCCTCAGGCGATTCTTGCCAAAGATAGATCTCGAAAAGAAGACAATACCTGCCAACATACTCAAGATGCTGAAGGTTAGCAAGTCGGACTTCTACGAGGCTATGAAGGACATAACCCCCTCAGCTCTCCGCGAGGTTTACGTCGAAGTCCCCGAAGTTCATTGGAGTGACATTGGTGGTCTCGAGGACGTGAAGAGACAGCTTAGAGAGATGGTGGAGCTTCCAATTAAGCATCCTGAACTTTTCGAACAGATGGGCATAACGCCACCAAAGGGCATACTACTTTACGGTCCGCCAGGCACAGGCAAGACCCTTCTTGCGAAGGCTGTGGCCACAGAGAGCTCTGCGAATTTCATAAGCGTCAAGGGTCCAGAAGTTCTCAGCAAATGGGTAGGCGAGTCTGAGAAGGCTATTAGGGAGATCTTCAAGAAGGCCCGACAGGCATCGCCATGCATCATCTTCTTCGACGAAATAGACTCGGTCGCTCCAGTGAGGGGTGCGCGGTACGACTCTGGCGTGACTGAGCGGATAGTAAACCAGCTTCTCTCAGAGATGGATGGTCTCGTTTCCCTGAAGGGTGTCGTAGTGATAGCTGCAACAAACAGACCTGACATACTGGATCCAGCTCTCCTTAGACCAGGGAGGTTCGACAGAACAGTCTTCATACCTCTGCCAGACAAAAAAGCCAGAGAGGAGATCTTCAAAGTACATACAAAGAGGATGCCATTGGCAGAAGACGTCAACCTGTCAGTCCTAGCGGAAAAGACTGAGGGATACACAGGTGCCGACATTGAAGCCATATGCAGGGAGGCTGCACTGAATGCCCTGAGGGAGGAGATGAAGCCCAAGAAAGTGGAAATGCGACACTTCGAAGCTGCAATTAAGTCTATTCCAAGGACTGTTTCGCCTAGCGACCTGAAGAGGTACGAGGATCTTAAGAACTTCAGCAGAATGTTCACATAATCAAAAACTTTTTCCAGCGGTGGAGAGGGCCCCTCCCTCCACCTCTTTTTTCCTAATCTTTCTAAGCCCTTCTTTTACTATAGATCCTGTTCAGACTTTCCATAAGCGCGTTCACAGATGCCATCACTATGTCTCCTCCAACCCCAATACCCATCGCGGTTCTCCCCCCTCTATCCTCGACTGTGACCTCTACGGAACATAGAGAGTCCGTGCCGCCAGATATCGCTTCTAATTTGTAGTTCAACAGCCTTATCTCCTCTCCTAGCGCACTCTGAATGGCCTTTGCAACAGCATCGACCGGACCTGTTCCCACTCCTGCAGCGATCCTCTTCACATTGTCAATGGTAACTTGGACGGATGCTGTCGGCGTTATCTTGTTACCGGTGATTATCAATGCCTCATCCAATTTAACTATCCTTTCAGACTCCGGAACACTTCTGAGAACCCCTTCGACCACTGCCACCACATCATCTTCCACAATCTTCTTTTTATGAACTGCCAGGCTCTTGACCCTCTCCACCACTTCTCTTATCTGCTCATCGGTCAGATTGAACCTCTCTTTGACAAAAGAGGCTACAGCATGCTTACCTGTATGTTTGCCCATCACTATCCTCCTTCGTTGCCCAACCATTTCGGGCGTTAGGGGCTCGTAGCTCTCAGCTTTGGCAAGGACCCCATGAACATGAATTCCAGCCTCGTGGGCAAAGGCATTATCTCCCACGATTGGGAAGTTAGGCATCAACTTTATCATGCTGTATTTCTCTACTAGCCTTGAGGTTTCTTTCAAAAGATTCAACTTTATCCCTGTCTTAACGTGATACATTGCTGTCAGTGCTGCAACTGTCTGTTCCACGCTCGCGTTACCTCCCCTCTCTCCCAGCCCATTCACCGTAGTGTGGACCTGTGCAGCACCCGCCTTCACACCTGCTAATGTATTCGCTACAGCCATACCAAAGTCATTGTGGCAGTGGACGGATATGGGCTTCTTAAGTTCTCTCTTCAGTGTGGATATCAAATTGAACATTGCCTCAGGCTCCATGACGCCCACCGTGTCGGGAATGTTGTGGATGTCTGCCCCGTGCTCCTCCACGTTCTTGTAGAATTTGATAAGCCTCTCTACAGGAGTTCTTGTCGCATCCTCACATGAAAACTCGCATTCGAGACCGTGTGCCTTGACATAATCTGTCGCGGCTAAGGCTTGATCAAGGGCTCTATCCTCATCCATGCGAAGTTTGTACCTCAGGTGAATGTCGGAGGTTGCAATAAAAATGTGAACCCTGTCGACGTCTGCCTTTAGACATGCATCAATATCCGCGGTAACACATCTGGCAAGTCCGCAAACTTTAGCCTTTAATCCGCACTCTTTAATCTTCTTTACAGTATCCGCCTCCTCCTCAGAATTTATGGGAAAGCCACCCTCTATGACATCGACACCAAGCTCATCGAGTTTCCTCGCAATCTCCACTTTCTCATCAGGAGTGAAACACACTCCGGGCGTCTGCTCACCATCTCGCAGGGTGGTGTCAAAAACATAAACTCTTTCTGGGATGCGAGACTTTTCCCTTATCGGTCTAATAAGATCGCTGACAAATACTCCTTCCATAAGCTGGCACCGGGATCATAATGTAGCGAGCGTCCCATTTATAAGGATCGTTGAGGTTTAGCAAATCCAAGATTAGGATAAGGATTTAATATCGACTTGTCAAGATCTTATTGGTGAAATTATGAAAAAAGAGTTAGCCGACAAATTCAAGAAAAAGATGGGCTTTACACCCACCATAATGGATATAGCCACTGAGCTTGACCCAAGACTTATAACATTTTACGATTTCTGTGATTCCACAATACAGGATGATGGCGCACTCCCCTCAAAGATAAAAATGTTGATCATTATGGCAATGGGCGCACAGCGGCACTGCAAGGAATGTGTAGTCTCGGCTATGCGGGGTGCTTACAAGAAGGGAGCCACAGAGGCCGAGATACTGGATGCGATAAGGTGTGTCGCCGTTGCTGGTGGTGCCCCCGCACTCTCTGCTTGCAAAGATGCCCTTCAGCTTCTTAAGGACAAGAAGTTGGGTGAGGGGTGCTGAATCGGTCAGCTACCTCCCAAAATACGCTCCGACACCTGATGATACAAAATCAGTCTTCGAGCAAGTCAGCTTTAGATTGGCGACTTTATCTTTCTTTCGCAAGAAGACCCCATCCGTAAGGGCGGGGATGAATCGCTGAATATTGAAATCTCGTCTAATGAGAAAAATTACCGATGGAGGCCGGTTCGCTCCTGGGCCCACGGACGGTGGGTTACCTCTGAGGATCCAGCCGACAGCGTACAGTGAAATGACGGTACGCCCGCGCCGTATGGCAGGTGTCGTGGTCGTATGGCCCCACTGGGAGTCTGGGGCCTCTACCAGCCTGCAAGCCGTGGTAACCCACGCCTGGCGACAAGCCCTTGGCTGTGAAGCGGGGAGCCCCTTGCGAGGGCGAGGGGAGGACGTCACCATCCTCCCATCCTGTCCTTCAACATTAGAACTCCTATTATGGTCTTCGCGTCCTCTATCTCGTTATCCCTTATCATCCTCAGAACCTCACTGAAGGGCACCATTTCTACTTTTATGTTTTCGTCCTCCTCTGGGGTTGCTCTAGTTTTCTTGAGCCCAGTGGCGAGGAATACTCTGATAACCTCTGTGCTGTAGCCCACCGCCACATAGAAGTGGATCATCTCCTCCATCGTTTCGGCTGTGTAGCCGGTCTCCTCGAGCAACTCCCTCCTGGCGCACTCCAAAGGATCCTCTCCCTCCTCAACTGTACCCGCTGGGATCTCCCACATGGACTTGCCAGCCGCGTGCCTGTACTGCCACTCCATCAATATCCTGTCACCTTCCAGCCCGACTATGGCCACTGCACCTCTGTGAACCACGATCTCCCTCTTGGCTAACCTCCCGCCGGGGAGAACCACCTCATCGACCCTGACCTTGATGAGTCTTCCCGAGAACGCCAGCTCGCTCCTGAGTACCTTCTCCGCTTCCCCCAAAGCCTTCACCGGGATCTCGCCCTGATCATTGGCTCCAGGAGCGTCCACATCCAGTCCACAAACTCCCTCGGGCTCTTAGTCTGGAGCAGAACCTCACCGGGACCGTTTATCCTCGTCACCAGCCCCTCCCCGCTGAGGAGCGTCTCCTTGATTCCGCCGAACCTCTCGACTCTATAGTTGCATGTGTCGCTGAAGGCGACTAGGTGGAAGTTGTCCACGACCAGACTCTCACCTTCCTTCAGCACGTGCCGGTCTATTGCCCCGAAGGTGTTTATGAATAGATCTCCTGTGCCCTTTGCCTTCATCATGAAGAGTCCCTGCCCAAATAGCCCCCTTGTGAACCCCTCCCACTTCACGTCAAGGTCGATCGCCGGCGAAGAAGCCACATAAGACTCCCTTCTGAGTATGTAGCCTTTGCCCTCAGTGAGCGCCAACCGCTCAATGTCGCCAAGCGGGGCGGAGACAAATCCTATCTCTCCAGGTCCATTGACAGCTGTGTAGTCGTTGACCCAGAAGGACTGCCCGCCCAGAAACTTCAGCCCGAGTGATCCTATGAGCGCCTCCCTCGCTCTCGTCCTGACCGATATGTTCGGGGTCATGTAAGTCATGGCACCGGATTCCCCCACTATAGTCTCGTCCTGTCCCAGCTTGACGACGACCATAGAGTACGACGGTCTAAATTTTATCTCATATTCCACAAAAATCACCATCTTAAAGTATCAATCGGATGCTTATAAAGAGCATCGCATACGACATCAGGGATTTTCCTTCCAATTAACCACCATAAAATGCAGAAGTAGCCTAAGTATGGCCTCACCATCAAAATTCACCAAAATTCTTATTTAGTTTACTCACAAGTAATTTACTTATGAGTAAACAATTCTTGAATAGAGAGGAAGAGCTGGGCCTTCTTGAAGAAAGATTCAGGAGCAACAATGCTGAATTCATAATCATATACGGGAGGAGGCGAGTAGGGAAAACTGCTTTAATACTCGAGTTCATTCGACAATATGGAGGGATTTATTTATTAGCAAGAGAAACGACTGGGCTCGAGAATTTAATGCGTTTTTCAGAGAGAGTTGCGACCCACCTCCGTGATAGTGTTCTGATAAAGAACCCATTCCGGAGCTGGGACGCTTTCTTCGAGTATCTCTACCAGAAATCGAGTGATCGTCTAGTTATTGCTATAGACGAGTTCCCTTACTTGGTTAAAGACAGCAGAGAAATTCTTTCAAGCCTCCAAGAATATTGGGATCTCAAGCTGTCTAAAAGTAAAATCTTCCTTATATTATGCGGTTCGTCGGTTAGTATGATGGAAAAAATGCTTGGACATAAGAGTCCAATATACGGAAGGAGAACATCACAACTCAGGCTGCGAGCCGCGGACTTCTTTAATGCGAGGGCATTTCTTCCAAATTATTCAACAGAGGACTTCTTGAAAGCTTATGCGATACTTGGGGGGAATCCCGCCTATTTGCTGACATTTGATGATAAAAAGAGTATAGAGGAAAATCTCTTGCAATATTTCAGAAGCGGCTCATTTCTCTATCAGGATGCGCAGTTCATTCTGCGGGAAGAGCTTGATGAGCCGAGGAATTACTTTGCAATAATGGAAGCGGTAGCCAAGGGCATGACCACGCTGGGGGAGATCATGAATGAGACCGGATTAGAAAGAGGAAAAATTGGAAAGTATCTTTCAATCCTAATTGACTTGGACCTCATTAGGCGGGAGATCCCGGTAACGGCAAGCTGGAAGAGCAGGAGAGGTAGATACTACATCAGCGACCCATACTTCTCGTTCTGGTTCCGTTACGTTCAGCCAAACGCCGAACTAATCGAAACCGGGAATGCGAGGGCACTAATAGAGCTAGTGATGAAGGACTTCAACAGTTACCTCAGCACGATTTTCGAAGAGGTGGTTAGGCAATTCCTGCTCAGGTTCAGCGGCATTAAATTCACCAAGATCGGCAGGTGGTGGGATAAGGGCGAAGAAATAGACATCCTCGGATTAAACGAATATGAAAGAAGGGCTCTCTTCGTTGAAGTAAAATGGAGCGAGTTGAGTCAAAAAGAGATAGAAGCTATTCTGAGAGCTCTGAATAAGAAGGCTGAATTCGTGAATTTAAAGGGCTGGAAAAAGTCTTACGGGATTGTGGGGAAGAAGATACACGGAAAAGAATCTCTGCAGATGCTGGCGTGGGATCTCAGCGATTTTGAGTTTTTCATGAGATCATGATATTGAGGTATTAAGGTATTACCAAATTACGCAGAAAGCCCACACCATTTATGGGTGGGATGAATGCGCTTAAATATGTCTCCGAATAGTATTTGAGCGGGCCGCTCATGCTTGCCAAGAAGACGATCAAGGCAAAGGTTCTGGAGTTGAGGGGAGGAAAGAAAAAGCTCCTTCAGGAAGAATTTCAGAACTATCAGAAATACCTGAGAGGGGACAAAAGCGTTAAACTGTATTCAGCTACAAGAGAGCAAGCGGAGGGGTCTCTCAAGAGATTGAGGAAGCAGAATGGAGAAAAGATAGACCAAACAAAAGGATATCCATTGGTACTCAGAAGCGATGTCTATGATCTTAACAAGATACTAAACTCACACCGTACTGGATACGGATACGGATACCCGTGGCTGGAAGGGGAGGAGGAATAAACTGCCCTATTGCATTATCACCTCCAATCCCAGATGGAGCAAAGACAAGGGAAGCGAAGGCCATCAGAAGAGGAGATGAATGGTACCTCTATATCACCATCCAAAAGGAGGTTGAGGGGAGAAAGAGAGGCTCTGTATTGGCTGTTGATATGGGGATAAGGTAGCTACAACAGCCGATTCAAACGATCCAAGGCCGAGGTTCTATGGCAGAGAGCTAAGGAGATTTCTACAACTTGAGAAAGGTGCCTCAGAAGAAGAGTGCTCATGGTGCAGACAAGAAGACAGGAGGCCATGAAAGAAGAACAGTTGATTCAATCCTTCATACGATAAGTTGGTTGTAGAAGAAGCGGACAGAAACAAAACTATAGTTCTTGCTGATTTGAAGGGAATAAGGTCTAATCACAAAGGCAGGCCATTTAACAGAAGGCTTTCCATAGGCTTGCCCAACTCATAACAAAGCTTCTTGGCTCGGCATCCCTGTGACCAAGATAAACGGGGCATACACGCCTCTCTCATAACTGCGGAGGCCTTCGGGTCGGAGGCTGTCTCCCCTGCACGAACTGCATGAATACAATGCGGACTATAACGAGGCATACAACATAATGAAGCGAGCCATAGGCTATATGTCTATGGCAGGGCTGCTCTGGCCCAGCCCAGAACCCGATAGGATGAGGCACCATGAAGAGCGCCTACGAATCGGGAACCCCACACCCTTCAGGGGTGGGAGGACGTCAGCATTTCTTTGAAAGCCAAAAATGTAGCCTCATAAATCACTTTATGAATAGCTCAGAATCCTGGCATAGGATCCAGGTCTTTCCAGGAGGCCCCCGGCTATAAATAAGTTTTTAATTAAGTTTTAAAATATAAAAAATCCATTAACAAAAAACCTAGAAAAATAGGAAAGTTTTTATTTTTGGACAATGTCTTCTTTTAAGTATGAAACTTCCCATAAGGACGAGTATAGCCCTCGATGAGGAGACGCTCCGCATATTCGAGAAGCTCAAGGAGCCCAACATCTCCCAGAGCGACATTGTAAGGAGGGCTCTAAAGTTTTATTACACCTTCCGGGGCTTCAGCGAGGGCGATTTAGAGGCACTGAAGATCCGTGCCGAGATGTTGACGGGAGGGGAGCACGTGATAGTCGATCTCGACCACCTGGTCACCATGCTGAGGATAATTGAGTCGACCCCTCAGAAGGATAAGTTCTGGGAGGAGCACAGAAGGATAGCCCAGAGCCATGCCGAGCAGTTCCGCTACCTGACTTTAGATAAGATACTGAAGAGGCTCGAGGCATGCAACTTCTTCAGGCTGGTGAAGATATAGGATGAGTATATCCTGATCTTCGGCAACGAAGAGATCAAGAAGTTCATAAGCGTATTCCTCCAGGAGGTTTTCGACATACTAACGCTTGATGCACAGATGAAAGAGGAGCTCACAAAGATCAGGATCTCCATAATTAAATGAAAAAGAAAGCGCGCAGTATGTGGAGGGATTTAATCACTGAAAAATTCAGGTCTTGATTGCGATGAAAATCACAACATATTTTAATAAAAAATAACGCATTAGGTATCACTTATATCTGTTACCATAAAACATCACGTAGAACTGTCGCCAATGCGCTGAAAGATTCTGTAGAATATGCCCGCGTTGACAGTCTGGAACGCTGCAGATATGGCAATCGGGAGGGCTGCCGGAGGTCCGAAAGATGCGAAGGCGACCCCCATCGCGAGGGGGAGGTGCTTCATTCCGGAGCTGTAGACTATCGCAACGCTCTCCCTCAGCGGCAGGTGGAGGATCTTTGAGCAAATCAGATGAGCGCACCCAAAAGCTACTGGAAAGACGATTAGAGGCGGGATCACCAACAGTGCGATTGCTGAAAGATCTCCTGGAACCATAATCATGTTTATCGCTAACATAGAGAACATCAGGATTATGGCTGTTACTGCCGATGCTGGCGGAAATATGGGTAAGTATTTCTCCACCGATTTCCCCAATTTAGCCTCGAGCACTTGGCGCGTCAAAATACCGAGGATGAGGGGTATTGCAAGCATTGTGACGATGTACAATAGCAGATCGAGAACATTAACACTGACGTAAACCCCTGCTAGTAGGGCAGTTAGCCCAGGTATGGTGACCGCTCCAAGTATCATGGTTAGGGCGCCGATAATCAGCGCAAGCGAAACGTCTCCCTTCAGTAGCCCAGTCCATACCACGTTCATGCCTGCACAAGGGACTGTTCCCATCAATATGAAACCCACCGCCCACGTTGGCTTTGATGAGAGGAATGCCACCGCTAGCAAGAAGCAGATAGCAGGGAGCAAGCCGAAGTTCAGTATCATACCTAGCGTTATCTGTTTGAACTTTTTGGGCGCTTGGGCAAGCTCGCTGAACTTTATAGTGACAGTCATCGCATAAACCATTACGCTGATCAATGGTGACATATATGGCTTGAGCGACTGAACTTGCACCGGAGCGGAGAATCCGCATATTATGCCAAGAAGGGTAGTTGTCAGGACCATGTAAGAGTAGTTCTTTGATATGAAGTTCGCAAACTTCTCAATTTTGGAGGGCGGCCTTTTGGCGGCACCATCCTTTTTGTCACTTATAAGAATGGTGGAATCTCCCGGCTTTAGTCGTGGAGAGGACATCACACACATCGCCTTCTACTTCATTATTTGCTTTGCATTTTGTACTTTAACTACAAGTTTGCGTTCTTCACAACTTCGGTAGCTATTCGCTTCAAATCCGCCTCGTAAAAATCGAGCGTCGGGATTTTTTGAAGGTACTTTGAAATATCGATCTCGTAACCTATCTTCACCCCTGCCTTCTCCAAAACTTTTGATGCACACCTGTTTCCGCAACCGTTTATTGCAATATTCTTCTTAGCCCTCATGGCGATATCTATGTGCGGCTTTGAGCCGGCAGCGATCGCAGTTATACAGCAAACCCTGCCTTTTTCTGTGTTGGTAAGCATCATGCCAACACTGTGCCCGATCTGTCCTACGTTCGCGGCTCCGTCGCAGACCCATATCATATTCGTTGTATCAGCGATTTTGTGGCAAGGCTGCAGTATCCTTATCCTGCCTCTGCCTCTGTTGTTATCATTTTTAATTTCGTTACTACTTGCGTTTTTCTCTTCGTTCTTTTCTCTATTTTCGCTC
>JBMFMY010000009.1:11393-15327 GCA_049970435.1 Candidatus Methanomethylicaceae archaeon | reverse complement strand
GGACACCTCAAGCCTATGCCCAAAATGCAGGGTTAAGCCCAAGCGGGTATAGGCTAATGAAGTGTCCAGAATGCGGGCTGGAGGAGGACAGGGACAAAATAGCGGTGCTAAACCTCCTCCAAGAATACCAGAGAAATGTACCGGCTTCAACCGTTCACGGCGAAAGCCTTCCCATGACACGAGGAGGGAAGAATGAAGAGCGTAACGAAAGTTAATGCTCAGACAGAACGGGTCGGAATAGAGGATCCCCGCATTGGTCAACTTACCCATATTCGGCGAGAAGACTCCTGATTTTAGTCATGGAAAAGAATCGCCTATACCAGCAGTTTCAAGACAAATAGATCTAAATAGACTGCTACTTTATTTTGTTTTAGCGCGGACTTTTCAGGATGATGCGGCTCAGCTTTAGATGAGGGACTTCCTCCACGTGAATGGCCTCAAGCTGGAAACGGCTTGGGAGAAGACATGTGGAGTGGGTTCGACCTGGCGGGGTTGGAGGGCGATGGAGAGCCTCCGATGAACTCAGAGGAGGACGAGGCTGTTGAAGACCAAGAGCTACATATGTCTACGTAGATCAGAACCCATATGTCAAAGGTGACTTCATATGATAACTTTAAAGAAAGATCATTTCATGAGATCATTCTATGGGTATGGTGAAGCGCCGCTCCTTTTTGGGCAGACGCAGTTCTAGGACGCCACCCTTAAATCGAGCCTTCGATGATTCAGGGTCTATCTTTGCTGGAAGGTTAAAAGTCTTAGTGTATTTGAAAAACTTTGCCTCTCTTTGGAAGGTACCCCATCTCTCGTACTGTATAACTCGGTTCATCTGAGCTTCTATGGATACCGTCTCGTCAGTTAAGTGAATTTTTATGTCAGATTTTCGTCGCACGCAAGGCATATCTATTCTAATTATGAATTCATTCTCGTTATCGTACACCTCAGTCAATGGTTCGAGACAGCCCCTTGTTGAGTCCCACATGATTTCATCGATCCAAAAATCTGCACGTTCCTTGAAGGGTCGTCTCTCGATGCTCAAATCGACCACCTCATACATACATGAGCGGTAGTTCATACTCCTGGGACTTCCCCATTTTCCTTAAGTTCTCCGCGGTCTTCCGCATCAACTCTCGGGCATTGAGTCGTATCTCCTCGGATCGCTCTATAAGAGCCTTAACATCCACATTTATTGGCACAAACTTATTTAGGGCAGATATGACAGAGGCGGCTGCTCCAGGATCTGGGTATTGCGGGTATGACTCCGCCATGAGGAGCAGATTGGGAAGGTTTTGGTGAATTGAGAACTTCGCCATGAGGGCGTAAGGTCCTACCAGAAATCCCTCCTCCATGATGGGTATATCGAACTTCCTTATGCTATCTCTTATGTGCTGCATGTTTGAGGCTCCATAAACCTTTGGTGTGTCAATATCAATTCTGTTGGGAACTCCAATTCCTCCTAAGGAGACAAGCAGGGATGCGTTTTTTGCCTTTGCCCATTCCACTATGGCTTTCGCGAGAGGATAAATTGACTCTGGGGAGAGGGCGGTCTCAGAGAATAGTGCCAAAAGATCGCTTTTTTGGTAGATCCTCAGGGGATAGGTAGGTATGCCCTGATGGAATACTACGATCGGGGGGAATATGTCTGAGTCTATGTGGGCAACTTCCTTCATCTCGAGCCCCTTTATTATGTGCGACACTGCAATTATTCCCACTAAACCCACGTCAGGCAAGCCGCACATCAAGACTGGGTTTTTTGCTTTTATTTCCGTTGTTTCTATAATCGAGACCCCATCAACTGTGAAAACCATCTCAATCACTTAAAATTATATAAGATAAAGATGCTAAAAAACCTCACGTATGTCTTTGGGGGGCTTCTTCGATCTCCAGTATCAGCACAGGTCCCTCTTTACCGACGATCTTGTATTTCATGCCTTTCTTAAGTCCCTTATTTGACTTGGCTTGCCAGTACTCACCCCTGTAAGGAATGAAGACAGTCTCATTGGGGGGAGCGTCCTCTGTTGATACGACGGTCTCACCAATTATGCTACCAATTGCGGGTGGTCTGCGCCTAACCTGCAGTATCTTTATTATCGCGAAGAGAAAGATCCCGCCTATCACGACCGTTGCAGCTATTATGGAGTATGTGAAGGTGGCGTACCATTCGCTCGATATCGCCCACTTTTCTGGACTCAATGGAACTATGAAAAGCGTCCCTATGGTGAGGAGTATTATACCTGAGAACCCAAAGACCCCAAAACCAGGAGTAGCGAGCTCATAAATCAGCAATATAGCCCCAGCGGCCATCATTATGAAGGAGACTACATTTATGTCAAACCCCATCCCTATCAGCGCCAAGAGGAGGGCTACCGCCCCCACTATCTCCCCTCCGTGACCGGGTGCTGACAAGCCATAGATCAGTGCAAAGATCCCTATGAGAAAGAGTATGCTGGATATCGTTGGGTCAGAGACAACATTAATTATGCTGTCCCTCAATCTGAAAGTGTATTCGACTATTGTAGCACCTTCAGTGTTCAACTTCACTGTCCCAGCAGCCGTCTTGACCTCAAGACCGTGAATGGAAGCCATCAGAGACTCAAGACTGTCTGCCCTGTATTCAATTACACCCTGTTGGAATGCCTCTTCGTCGTTCACATTTACATTTTCTGTTATGAAGCTGATAGCCAATGACTGGTTTCTTCCGTGCGCCTTTGCTTGTGTTGACATTACAGAAATGACTGCGTTCAAGATCTTTGTGTCATTAACTGGTTGACTGCCAAAAGGGGAGTAGGAAATTGGCTGGCAGGAGCCTATAATTGTGTGTGGAGCCATCGCGGCCACGTGGGTTGCCATTAAAAGGTAAGTACCAGCAGACCATGCAGTTGTTCCAGGAGGGTAAACATACCCCACTACGGGGACTAGGGAGTTCTCTATTGCGGTGATCATCCGCAGTGTTGCATCCAGACTACCGCCTGGGGTGGATAGCATCAGAACAACAGCGGAATACCCTTCCTGATGTGCTAAGCTCAGCGCGTCTGCAAATGCCTCTGAATGAGCCATCGAGATGGTCCCAGTGACCTTGAATACCAAAACTTTTCCGCCGTATGAACTAACTGGACTTGATAATGTGAGGACTAAAAGTAATGAAAAGATTAGAAAAATTGTTAGGGATTTTCTTGCCATTTCTTTCTATTTCTCCGTGCTCACAGATTTCTTGTCAAGAGCTTTTGCCAGACCTGCAAATTCTGCAAATCCGGCAGATCCTGTTGAAGTCACTAGGATAAGGTTCTTCTCTCTTGCCACCTCTGATATCATTTGGAACTCTCTCAGCCTCAACGCTATTGGAGTCTTCTTGTAAAGTTGCGCAGCCTCGCTCATCTTCTGGGCAGCCTGGTATTCACCTTCGGCGATTATTATTCTGGATCGCCTCTCCCTTTCTGCCTCTGCCTGTTTTGCCATTGCCCTCTGGAGCGACTCAGGCAAAATCACGTCCTTTATCACTACAGCCGTGACCTTAATCCCCCATGCGTCGGTGGGTATATCGAGCGCTGATTGAAGCCTCTGGTTTAGCTCTTCTCTCTTAGTAAGGAGGTCATCAAGCTGCACTTGACCGAGTATGTCTCGGAGCGTGGTCTGTGCTAGCAGGTTAGTGGAGAGCATATAGTTCTCAACTTGTATGATCGCCTTAACGGGATCGAAGACCCTGTAGTAAACTACAGCGTCAACTTGGACTGTAACATTGTCCTTCGTTATTATCATCTGTCTGGGTACATCGAATGTCAGAACTCTTAGATCAACCTTCCTGAGCGAGTCCACGAAAGGGATTATGAAGAATATTCCTGGCCCCTTTGCACCAAGAAGGCGCCCGAGCCTGAATATCACAGCCCGCTCGTACTCTTTGACGATCTTGATTGCAGAGGATAAGAACCAGAGCACTATT
>JBMFMY010000009.1:0-11383 GCA_049970435.1 Candidatus Methanomethylicaceae archaeon | reverse complement strand
CCAAGATCACAACATATACTATGAGATTTGCCAATCCTGCTATAGAGGTCGGAATTTGGTTTACCATGCCTAGAATGCTCAAGAAATAAACCCCTACCTAAATATACGATGGGAAAGATATGTACTTTACTCTAAGGGTTCCCAAATAGCCATGGGGCTATCCCAAAGAGCCGCTATCCTTTGGTTTACGGGCTTCACGCGCCTCCGCCCCATCCTTTTAGTTTTTTGCAATTTGCGCCTTACCTGGAGAAGGGACATTTTATTCGCCAATTAATAGATAGGCGTCGAAGTATATAATGTTTTTCTTCGGCTATTATCGTTAATTAATTCGACTTTTGTCTATCCAATATCCTCTTTAAGCACTCTGTCATGATGGCGTAGGTCCTGTCCAACTTTCCCGAGATGGACGACCCGGCCTTGTAAACATCGAACTCCATGAAGTCCAAGCCGATTATTTTGGAGTTCGACTTCAGTGCAGAGGAGATTAAACCGTAAAGATCTCTATGGGTTATGCCGTAGTAATCCAAAAATCTCGCCCCTTTTATGGAAGTGTTTGCACACACATCCACATCCACAGAAATATACGTGAAGGGCAGGTTCGTTCTAGAGAGGGCCATAGAGACTGTGTCCCAGTCTTTTTGGATGCTCTCTTTCTTTATGACGTGCACACCTGAAGACTCAATCCCCTTGTAGTACTCAATGTATCGCTTGACCCTATCATCCTCTATCTCTTCTGCAACCTTTGGGGGGTAGTCCGAGACTCCCACTACGAAAATGTTCTCCATGGGAATTTCTTTCGTCACATAGCTCAAAAAGGAGTCGGCATTGTAACTGTCTGGCCTGTTGTAGATATATGGGTCTGTGGGTGAAAATTTTGTTTCTGGGTTGGTCTCAACATCATACTGTATGAGCCCACACCTTATTGAAGGAGGTATAAAGTCGAAGTGGCTATCGAAAACAACAAGCCTTATATTCTCACCGCCAAACTCCTTGCAGACACCTTCAATAACCCCCCCGGAGAGAGAGTGGTCAACTCCAATTAACAAAGGTACATCAGGAAATACTTCTCTTCTTACCCTCTCGGCCATCTCTTTCGCGTAATCAAGGCATCCATTTGAGTCTATAAATGTAACAAAGTTTTCCACAGTCAACATGAACAGCATGTCTGCAGGAGGTGTTGGGATCAACCAAGCCTCAACATGGCTGTTTATGTAAGTGGGTGGAAGTTTGAGCTCTGACATGATGCCCAAAACAGGATCCTTGAAGGGAACGTCACGATATTGGTTCTCGCACGAGACAATTTTTCGTTGTATGTAGGCTTCCCTCTCGTCTGGATCCAATGGGCCATTCAGGATCTTGAAATTCATAATCAAGCCGTCGGTAAAGTTATGAAAGAGAATAAAAAAGAAAGAAGGAGTTTAGATGTGACCTGTTCTATTTTCGCTTGACTATTGGCTCGAGAATCTCTACTATGTCCACCATCTTGAGTGGAGATTTAATCATGTCGATGGCGTCCGTGAGGTTTCTCCAGCAGAATGGGCATGTGCTTGTTAGGACTGCTGCACCAGTGGACTCTGCCTCCCTGACACGCTTCGCGGATGTCTCCAGCGAGTAGTCAGCGAATCCGCCTCTCACGCCTCCGCCAGCGCCGCAACAGAAGGAGAACTTCCTGTTGCGGTACATTTCGACCAGGTTGACGCCAGGGAATGCCTTGAGTACATTGCGCGGCGCCTCGTAGACCTCGGCGTGCCTCCCTAAGTGGCACGGGTCGTGGTAGGTCACAGTTTGGTTGAAGCTTCCTGTGAACTCGATCTCGCCCTTGTTGATCATTTCCTCTACCAGTTGTATGGTGTGGACGACCTTTACGCCCTCCATCTTGCCGAACTTGTCAGTGTATCCCTCTGGGGGATCCATCTTGTAGTCTCTGGATAATGTTCGGTAGCATCCAGCGCATGTTGTTATGAAGGCGCTCGCGCCATACTTGTCAGGAAGTTCTTTGTTGTGCTCCACGAATTCTTTTGCTAGGTCGTACTGACCAGTCCTGAGTAATGGAGAGGCACAGCACCACTCGTCCTCAGATACTGTGAAGTCCACCTTGAGCTTTTGGAGCAGCTTGACGGTGGCGAGGGCAACGTTCTTCTGCCTGTAGGAAGCTGTGCAACCTGCAAAGTAGATGTACTCCGCCTTCTTTGGAAGCGAAGACTTTATGCTACTCGGCAACCAGTCAAGGCGGTTCTCGTGTTTCTCTAAATAGGGGTTGCGGTTTGTTCCTATGGTGGAACTCCACTTCTTTATACCATCAGGTATGGCAACGTTCTGTTTCCAGGCCTCGTACCTGAGCGCCTCGAACATCCTAAGAATGTATGGCTTTATGTCTGTCTCGCACATCTGTTGGCAGGCGCCGCACCCTGTGCAGGTGAATAGCACGTGAGCCACTGCGTCAGACCATTCCAGTTTGTTGCTGAGAAGTCCCTTCGCGATTGCGGCCTTCCCTCTGCTCCCTCTGTAGGAGTCAAAGTGGTACTTGTCACCCTGTACACAAAGCATCGCGGCGAAGTTGCCTGTTTTGCCCCATTCGTATCCATATTTGCAGTTGCCACAGTGGGTGCACATGGATATGTAGTCGTAAAGCTTTGCTAACTCTTTAAGTGAAGTGTTCTTTAATTCCAGTGCCATTGAGGTTGCCTCCTTTATCTAACACCCAACTTACCAGGGTTCATGATGTTGTTCGGATCTAACATGTCCTTTATCTTGGTCATGAGGTATACGTAGCCGGCGTCGGCCGCAGCATTCAGCTCATTCATGTACTCGACTGGTGGTTTGTATGGTAGCATACCCAACGGTATTCCAGCTCTCACACACTCGACCATAGCATCCCTTGCTGCCTTGACAGATTCTGGGTTCCTCTTGTCGAATGGAGTCATGCACCTGAGCATACCGTAGTGAGCACCTTGGTAGTCTGTGAATCTGGTTGCAGGCGATAGACCGTGGCGGATGTATATCTCCTTCCACTTCTCGTAGAGGATGGGCCAACTCTTGCAGGGTGCGAAAGTTCCTGGCCAAGCAAGACCTCCACCACATGACTTGGAGTAGTTCTTGGTGGATCCGACGATTCTGCTTGGTAACTCTGTTCTACCCCTCTTTGCCTCCTCTGGATACTCAAAGTCTATCAGTTGTGTGCCTCTTGCTTTCTCTTCTTCCACAACCTTCTTCCACATCTTGCGCTTGTACTCAAGCTCCTCCTCTGTCCAGCCACTTATCACTGTGTAGCTGAAGAACTCAGGCGCGTCCTTTGGCTTGTCCTTGTATGGGAATGTTATTGGGATCTGCGCGAGCCACCAGCTCACCGCAGTGACCTCGTCGCATAGCGAGTAGTGGCGCCAGTGAACCATGTACTTGGTTATGTCCTTAGCACTTGCTGCGGCAATTGTCAATACGTCCCTGTAGGGCCTTATTGGGAAGATCCATATGCCAAGTTTTGTAACGATGCCTGTTGTACCCATCCAGCCAGTAAATAGACCATCCATCCTTGGAAGAGGCAGGAATGAGTGCCACGAGTCAGAGTAGGCACAGGATCCAATCTTAACGACCTCCGCAGTTGGCAGAACTACCTCCATGCTGGATAGTAGCTGGCTGTTGATACCAATCCTGCCGTTCAGGTGTCCGATCCCATGGTTTATTGCCATGGCTAAAACTGATGCTGATGCTGGGTGCACTCCCCATCCAAACTCAAATCCCTTAGAGAACTCAACACCTTCCCATTGTGGGTTGGTAGCCTTGAGCGCCGCAGACAGCTGGGCATGGCTCACGCCGGGCTCTATGACAGCGTAGCAGGTCTCAGGGTCTATCTTGAGGATCTGATCCATCCTCTTGAGGTCCATTACTATGCCGCCCTCTTCGGGTATGCAGAGTCCGCCGATGTTAGTTGAGTTAACGTAGGGGATCACTGGGATCCTCTGATGGTTTGCAAGTCTCAGAATCCTCTGAATCTCTGTGACGGTCTTTGGCATTACCACGTAGTCTGGCATCCTAGGCTCAGCCCATGTCAAATCCCAGGAGTATGGTATTAGGTTGGCTTCCTCGTTGCTCACGTATTCCTGTCCAACGATCTGCTCGAGCTTTGCAAGAATTTCGTTATTTCCTCTAGCCAATTTCTCACCTTCAAATTTGAGTACACAATAGCGAACGCTCATATATAAGATTTGAGTAAAGGATCGCATAAAATTGAGAATGTCATCAGTTCAATTGATCTTTTCGAACCACCATCATTAAAAATCTCTTAAGAAGAGATCAGCCAGCTTGCAAAATGCGCCTCTATGAAAGGCAATATGTAAAGCAATATATTTTTAAATGTAAACAATTCTTTTACTCACTCCGTTGGTGTATGCTTTGCTAAAGGTCATCGACACAACGATCAGAGATGGTCAACAGTCTTTATTCGCTACAAGAGTAAAGATCGAGGACGTCTTGCCTATATTGGAGAAGATGGACGAGGCGGGGTTTTACGGACTTGAGGCTTGGGGAGGAGCGACTTTTGACTCTTGCATAAGGTACCTGAACGAGGATCCTTGGGACAGGCTGAGGAGTATTAAGAGGGGTCTGAAGAAGTCCAAAGTCGTGATGCTCCTAAGAGGCAAGAACCTAGTTGGCTACAAGCATTACCCTGACGAAGTAGTCGAGGAATTTGTAAAGAGATCATACGAGAACGGGGTGGACGTATTCAGAATATTCGATGCTCTGAACGACGTCAATAACTTGAAGAACGCAATCGCTTTTGCGAAGAGAGTAGGTGCAGAAGTCCACGGAGATGTGGTCTACACACTCAGCCCAATCCACACGGTGGATCACTTCATTGATGTTGCCAAGAAGATAGCTGAGCTGGGGGTCGATGCCATAAGGATAAAGGATATGGCCGGACTGCTGGCTCCAAGGGCAGCTTATGATATAGTGAGGGGTATAAGGAAGGAGACAGGGCTACCTGTGGGACTTCACTGCCATTATACATGTGGTTTGGCGTCTCTTTCATACATGAAAGGTATAGAGGCCGGTGCCGAGTACATAGACACAGCCCTCTTCCCGTTTGCCTTCGGAGCCTCCCAGCCAGCTATTGAGACTATGTATGAGGCGCTTCGCGGAACTGGACAATTGGCTCACCTCAACATCGAGCTGATAAACGAATGCGCCGACTATTTCGAAAGGATCAGGGAGAAGTACAAGGGCTACACCTCGGACGCCACCGAGAGGATCGACCCAAGGGCTTTGAGGCATCAGATACCCGGGGGGATGCTCTCCAATCTTGTCGCTCAGCTCAAGGAGTACAATGCCCTCTCGAAGATGGAAGAGGTTTTGAAGGAGGTGCCAGTGGTGAGGAGAGATCTGGGGTATCCGCCTCTTGTGACTCCGATGAGCCAGATCGTGGGTACGCAGGCCGTCATGAACGTGATAACAGGAACAAGATATGGGACCTTGATAAAGGAACTTGAGGACTATGTGAGGGGTTTCTACGGGAAACCTCCAGGGGAGATAAGCAGGGAGCTTCTTGAGAGGGTGAAGCCAGCCCCTCCTCCGAAGGAGGTGTCATTCAAAGACATACCCGAAGATGTGAGAGCGCTATTTAAAAAAGAGGAGGATGCGCTGACCTATCTTTTGTTCCCACAGATAGCTGTACCATTCCTAAAGGGCGATATGAAGATATTGCTCTCGAACAATAAAGAGAAGAGAAAGGATGTAAAATGGTTCAAGATAAAAATTGGCGATGAGGAAATAGAGGTAAAGATAGAGAGCGAAGACTGAATTAGTGTGACCTCCTCCCCATGCTATCGCATGGGGCTTCCGCCAGAGCTTGGACTCCAAGGTGTAGGAAGCGTTGCCGAGGTTCCAGCGTTCGCCCGAGGCTTTACGCACATCGGTCACATCTGCCGGTTCGGGGCGGGCCACCTCGCCTCTTGGCTCGCCGAGGCATTTCCTCCTCGACTGCTACCCCATTCTCTTGGACTCACCGTTTCCACCTTTTCAGGCGACCTCTATCCAAGAGACTATCCAATATCGGAAGACAGAAGCTCAATATTTAAGTTTATCGCAATTCATCCCCACCCTTACGGGTGGGGTCTTCTTGCGAGGTAAAGATAAATATTTTAAATTTCATATAAGTTGATAATTCGCTGTCCTAGGAAGTGAGGTGTACAATACGGAATTAGAACTGTTGAGGAAAGTTAGTGAAGCCCCAGGAATATCCGGATTCGAGTACGGGATTTCAGAGATCATAAAGAAGGAGGTTCAAGGATTTGTGGACAAGATAGAGGAGGATGCGTTTGGTAATCTGTACGTTTACAAGGGAATAGGATCCAAAACCTTGATGATAACGGCGCATACTGACGAGATAGGTCTCATAGTGAAGCATATCGACGAGAGAGGTTTTATAAGGTTTGCAAAGGTCGGAGGTGTGCCGGATCACGTCCTCCTGGGTCAAAGGGTCCAAGTACATGGAAAAATGAAGAGATTGAGCGGTACTATAGGCTGCAAAGCGATACATGTGATGAAAGAAGATGAGAGAAAGCAACTTGTGACCTACGACAAGATGTTTGTGGATACCGGCGCCACCAAAGACCAGTTGATAAACTACGGAGTGAGGGTCGGTACTCCAATAACCATCGAGCGGGGAGTGACAGAGCTAGAGAACGGGCTCTTGGTTGGAAGGGCGATGGACGACAGAGCAGGTTGCTACATGCTCATTGAGGCTATAAAGAAGGCAAATCCTTCTAATAAAGTTGTTGCGGTCTTCACAGTACAAGAGGAGGTCGGACTTAGGGGCGCTACCGTCAGCTCATTTTCAGTGAAGCCAGACGTGGGGATAGCAATAGACACCACTATCGCAGGTGACCACCCCGAGATCGGAGAGAGCGAGGCGCCTATTAAATTGGGTTCTGGTCCTACTCTGGTAGTTGCGGACGGCAGGCGGGACTCGCTCGGAGGCGGACTAATTGCCAGCCCGTTGGTGATCGGCTGGTTGACGGAATTGGCTGAAAGGTTAAAAATAAAATTCCAATATGAGGTCCTTGAGGGCGGCACTACCGATGCCACCGCGATACAGCTGTCCAGGGAGGGTGTGCCCTCGGGTTGCATAGCGATACCTGCCAGATACGTGCACAGCTTCAGCGAAGTTGTCTCAAAGAACGATATAGAGTCTGGCATAGAGCTGTTGATCGGCATAATGGAGAGTCCAGTACCGTTCTAGAGTGTCTAAAATGCCTATAGAGCGCGAACTGTATTTCGACAAAGTGAATGAGGCGCATGAAAAAGGTAAGATAGGAGACGAAATACTCAAGAGTTTCTTTGAGAGGTTACCACTACTTGAAAGGGCAATATCTTCTGTGGAGAGAGTTTTCGGATTAAATTACCCACCAATATCATTCAACCCGAACTTATTGATATTGAAGTATCCCACAGGTTTTTCCCATACAGTAATTTATGCCTCGACCCAGATTCGGAGACTGGACGGCGTGTACGGACTCTGTGTAGAAATCACACTCCCCTTTCTCCTATTTGCTAAAGAGGATCTCCTGATGGCATGCTTGGCCCATGAATTTCTCCACTACATTTACATAACCCTAACACTTCACAGCAGATCCCTCGATGGGCTTTCCGGAAAACCCATTGCACCCGAAGTTCAACTTGCCTTTGACGAGACTCACACTGTCAAGGCGGAAGATTGGATCAAAGATGAAGAGTTGCTAGGACTGCTTAGGAGGCACTTCATCCCCATCATAAACGACCGCGAGTTAGAGGAAAGCATTAAGGAAAAATGGATAGACAAAAAGCTACCTACTTTGGAGATCTCTGTGGATGATGGTATGTTGAGGGTCCCCATTTTGGAGTTGGAAAGAATACCTTTGGATAGTAGGATAATCGAGATGTCAAAGAAGCTATGAAAGAGCATGGTTCGAAGAGGATGTGTTGAGCGTTGGGGACGCTCGACCAATTGTGTAGAAATCCGGTGAGGATTGCTGTTTAATTTCTGGCTGCTCGTAGGCTAGTTTTCAAGTCCATCTTTTTATATTCTATTTTATTTAAGGTAACTAGGTGCTGCGTATGGATTATATGGTTAAAGATATTGGACTGGCAGAAAAAGGTAGAAGGCTACTAAAGTGGGCCGAAGATCACATGCCAGTTTTGATGGAAATCAGGAGGCGCTTCTCTATTGAAAGACCCCTTGAGGGGGTGAAGATAGGAGCGTGTCTCCATGTGACTAAGGAGACTGGTGTATTGATAAGAACTTTGAAGACCGGCGGAGCGAGTGTTGCTCTTGCAGCCTCCAATCCGCTTTCAACCCAAGATGAAGTGGCTGCGGCTTTAGCAGTTGAAGGGATAAACGTCTACGCTTGGAAGGGAGAGACCAAAGAGGAGTATTACGGATGCATAAACAACGTGTTGAAGACCCAACCCTCAATCACTATGGACGATGGTGCAGATTTGGTCACAGAGTTTCATTCAGGGAAGTGGAACTTTAGGGTCATAGGGGGAACCGAGGAGACCACAACTGGTGTTATCAGGCTCAGGGCGATGGCTGATCGAGGAGTTTTGAGGTATCCAATAATAGCAGTCAACAACGCGGAGACGAAATGGGATTTCGACAACGTTTATGGTACAGGACAGAGCACCATAGATGGCATTCTTAGGGCTACCAATGTTTTGCTTGCCGGAAAGAAATTCGTTGTAGTAGGCTATGGCCACTGTGGAAGGGGACTTGCAAACAGAGCTAGGGGCATGGGGGCACGCGTCATAGTTGTGGAGGTGGATCCGATAAAAGCTTTGAAGGCGGTGATGGATGGTTTCGATGTTATGCCCATGGACGAGGCTGCAAAACTTGGGGACATATTCGTGACCGCCACAGGCAACAAGAACGTGATCAGAAAGGAACATTTTGAGGTGATGAAGGACGGGTCAATTCTGGCAAACACAGGACACTTCAACGTCGAGATAGACCTTAAGGGTCTGGAAGAGATCAAAGTGGAGAAGATTAAGATAAGAGAGTTCGTTGAGGAGCACACCTTGAGGGATGGTAGGAAACTGTACCTCTTGGCTGAGGGGAGACTCGTGAATCTTGCTGCGGCAGAGGGGCACCCCAGCGAGGTGATGGACATGAGTTTTGCAAACCAAGCTCTCTCCGTGGAATACATCTTGAAGAATGCGGGCAGCATGAGGGCTGAAGTCTACGACGTGCCAAGAGAGATAGACGAAAACGTTGCAAGACTTAAACTCCGGATGATGGGAATAAAGATAGACACTTTGACCGAGGAGCAGATAAATTACATTAGGGGTTGGGGGGAGGGGACGTAGTGATGAATATGAAGGAGGCTGCGGAGAAGCTATACAAGTATGTCAAACCTAAGTCTCGAGTAGTGGGTATAAGGTTCTTCAACAGCAGGGCCGAGGCAGATTCCATACTTAAATCCCAGAGAAGACCAAGAAAGAGGCTCACCATATGCCAGATCATAAACACGGCAAGGTTGTATGGATGGACCTGGACGGTCTTTTCTGAAGACGCAGATTGTATACTTGGGGTATCAGTGCTTGGACTGAGGGATGCTGACGGAAGCTTTCGAAGTGGCGAGATCTTCATGAAACTCGGGTATGTGACGGAAAAAGAGGCAGCGAAAAGGTTCGCAGATTCGGTCCCTAAGATAAAGGAGAGGAAAGAGGGGTTCGTAGTGGGACCCTTGGAGGGACTGGAAGTCGAACCAGATCTAGTCATAATATACGGAAATGGTGCTCAGATGATGAGGGTTATAAACGGGGCTGTGTACGCGACTGGTGAAAGGCTGACCTTTGGCGCTATAGGCGATATAGGGATTTGCGGAGATGGAATCGCAGAGGCATACAACACCCAAAAGCCACAATTAGTCGTGGCTTGTTATGGAGAGAGGAGGTTTGGACACACCTCTGACGATGAGATTGCGATGGTCATACCGTTCAAGTACTTAGAAAAAGTTGTTGAGGGTATAGAGAAGACGCACAATGCCGGCATAAGGTATCCCATACCAATAGCCGCAACCATCGCTGAACTTGATATGCCCGAAATTCTAAAGGTTCCGTCTAAGGAGAGAGGGCAGCCCTAACCATGGCTTTGAGGTTTCTGGTTGGTGTGCGTGGCGCTATACCGCAACTGGGTGCAAGGACATCTACACCCGAGGCTATCGCCTGTTTCGAGGCCCTAAAGACCTCCTCTTCAGATCCTGTGAGTAGCACGCCAGCGGAGGGTACATTTCCAACTATCGCAACCCTTCGATCCTTCAGGATGGATTTTGCGGTGCTGAGATCAACTTTTTCCTCTATACTCAGTGCAGAGTAACCACAGTCGGCCATATGGTTAAGGATCGGTGTTGCATTTCCGCAGATGTGAAGTATTGATTTTTTGGCAACGCTAGCGATGCTCTTCAATGGTTCCTTTGAGAATTTCTCAAACATCCTAGGACTGAGCACCGATGGGGAGGCAGTAGGATCTGCTGGAGCGATTATGTCGGCACCCTCTTTTATGAGGGCTTTCGTGTAGATAACGCATGCCTCCTCAGCAACCTCCATGTATCTCATGACCTCTTCCGGTTTCTTTATCATCATCAGGCAGAGGCGCTCGACTCCAAGAAGGTGACCTACCAATGTAGTTGGTCCCTCAAAGCCCACAATAAGCGGTACATCGAAGTTCATCGCTTTGATTTTACCTATGGCTTCGAATATAGTCTGAACTCTAGCACTTTCCAGAAGCTTCTCACTCTTTGGTGGTTTCCCCTGGTCATACAAGGTTTTTGCTATTGCCGGTTGGCGATCGTTTCTTCCCCGATCTACTATACACCCCATAGATTCCGCCAATACGGTGAGGCAGAACGGGATTCTTACCCCTTCAAGTCCTGCAACTGTGTGGGCAGCCGAAGCCAATCTTGCCATGAGGTCAGCATCAAAGCTCGCATCTGGCCAGTAAGCCCCAGATGCCTCCATAAGTTCAACGGTTCCTGTCTGGGTGGCTGAAAGGACAGATGGGCGATCCACACTCTCATGATTCAGTATTTTAAAAGTTCTTTCTTTTGGTGTCATGCTTATCACCAAAAAAAAGGTTATTTTAGAATTCCTCGAACTTTAGGAATTTCTCTTTCTCCTCTGGTGTATAGCCCCGCCTCCACCTTCGCCTCGCCCATTCGAAGACGTATATCAGCGTCACTATAGCTGCGATGAGTGAGACAGTCCCTGGAACAACAGCCCCCGCGCTGTAGTTCCACCATGCACCATAGATGGATGCAGGCAACGATATACCAAGGAGTGTGACCAACATCGCGATCCTCCAGTATATCGGGTTCTTGTCGTTGAGTCTGCACCATTCTCCAACAATTATGAA